>DALYUO010000103.1:0-1139 GCA_031981225.1 Pararcticibacter sp. | reverse complement strand
CCCTGTGTCAACAGGGCGGCTCATAAACAAAAGTTTTTAACTCGTGAAAATTAAAAAACGTCTTGAACCTATGAAAGTAGGGTTTTACATACATATTAAGAAATATTTCAAACATTCGGGTTGCGGACAACTGTTTGCTGCAACGCTGCTGTTATGCTTATTATGGACTAACGGAATGGCAAACACCCTAAGCCAGGTAACAAAAGGCCGCGGCGTAAGCTTGAAAGTAAGCACAGTAAGTATCCCCGACGCGCTTTCAGTACTCGAAGAAAAAACCGGTTGCTCGATCAATTATAATAAATCCATTTTTAACGCCAGCAGTACAGTTTCTATTGAAGTTAAGAATATGGAGATTGACCAGGTTTTGCATAAGATACTGGCAGGAACTGGTGTGACATTCAAATTTGCCGATCAGCAAACCATACTGCTTTATAAGCTTCCAGAGCCGGTGAAGCCAGGCAAAATCACTGGAAGAATACTTGATGAAAAGGGAGAAACGCTCCCTGGAGCAAGCGTCAGAGTGAGCGAAAGCAAAACGGGCGTTCAATCAGCAGTCGACGGCACCTATACCTTAATCCTAAACCCGGGCACCTATACCCTGGAGATCAGCTATCTTTCTTTTCAAACACAGCGCATTACAGGTGTAATGGTAACTGAGGGAAAAAATACGGCTTTAAATATATCCATGAAGCCTGTAAATTCATCTTTAAAGGAAGTAGTGGTTACCGTAAACTACCGCAAAGCTTCTATTGAGGGTTTGCTCGCGCGCCAAAAGAATGCATCAGAAATTAGTAATGGTATCAGCGCCGAACAAATTGCAAGAACGCCCGACAAGAACATCGGTGAGAGCTTAAAACGCATCAGCGGGGTGAGTACCATTGTTATAGTCCGCGGGATAGGCGAGCGTTATAACTCCGCCATGTTGGATGGTGTGATCCTGCCCAGTACAGAAGCGCAGACCCGTAATTTTTCTTTCGACCTGATTCCCTCTAACCTTGTGGATAATGTGGTGGTGAGTAAAACGGTTACACCGGATATGAACGCCAGTTTTGGCGGTGGCCTGATCCAAATCAACACTAAAGATATCCCTGATGAGAACTTTATGAGCTTTACCGCGGGTACCTCTTATAATGATCAAA
>DALYUO010000102.1:15338-16863 GCA_031981225.1 Pararcticibacter sp. | reverse complement strand
TTTTTACAGCAGAGATAAACCTTCATCGGGGAATAATATAGATCAAGTCCATGTCGAACGACAAAAAACAACAATTAGAACAAAAGCTCTGGAAGATAGCCGACACCCTCCGGGGAAAGATGAGCGCCGACGATTTCAGAGATTACATCTTAGGATTCATTTTCTACAAGTACCTGAGTGAGAAGATGTACACCTATGCAAACGAAGTCCTGGAGCCGGACAATTTAAAATACGAAGATATAGAAGCACATCCCGACAGAGATGCATTGCTAACGGCAGTGAAGGGTGAGGCTTTGGATAAATTAGGATATTTCCTCGAGCCTTCAGAGTTGTTCAGTGAGCTGGCCAGAAGGGGGAATGCTGAAGGCAAAAGCAACTTCATCCCGGGCGACCTCTCTAAAGTGCTCAACCATATTGAGCAAAGTACCATGGGTACAGAGAGCTGGGAAGATTCGGCAACCTGTTCGAAGATCTCGACCTTGCCAGCAGTAAACTCGGGAAAAGCCCTTTTCTTGCAATTGTACTTTTAACTTTTGGCTGTGTTTTATCATAATCCAAGTCCGCAAGTGATAGCTAAAGCAACAGAATGGTTTGGGGAAGGAAATATTATCCCACTCTAAAAACATAAGTTTTAAATGGCAAAAAGAAAGATGCAAGAAAAGACCCCAAGTAATATTATATGATGACAACATATTAAAATGAGAAGTTATGAGTAAAGACCTTACACCACAGGAAAATGAGATCATATTTTACACTACCCCTGACGGGGCAGTGCATGTAGAAGTCTTTTTTCAGAATGAAACATTTTGGCTCAGTCAAAAGAAACTGGCCGACCTGTTCGGAGTTGAGGTCAATACTATCAATTACCATTTGAAGGAGATCTTCAAGAGTGGTGAGTTACAGGAGTTGGCAACTATTCGAAAAATTCGAATAGTTCAAAAAGAGGGTAATCGGAATGTTGCCAGAGATGTTGATTTTTATAACCTCGATGCCATAATAGCCGTTGGCTACCGGGTAAATAGCTTCCAGGCCAACCAATTTAGGGTTTGGGCAACTAGAGATTTGTGGCCCGATCGGTCAGGGGATTACCAACGGTTGAGGTTTTATCTTCTTCGGATGATGCCGAGCCATCACTGTGATGCGTGGCGACATCGCCGATGACTTCCACACTGACGGCATCACCTGGGCCAGCCCGCAACAGATGCAGCAATGCACGTGGGAACAGGATCGCGTATCCTAATAATTGGGCCGGTGCATTGGATGTCATTGGTGATAAATTATTTAGGGTTATGAATAATTATTATAGCTACAGATAATATTGATAATATCAATTACCATATAATTTGAAGTAACATTAAACATGGATTCACAAACTGGCATTGAAGCCTGCGGCTGCATTAGCGAGTGCCTCAACGCTGATATGCCCGTAACCACGCTTCGCCAGCTGGCGACTCAAGGAATTCTTTAGCTGCACGGTGCCTTCGGTAGTCACTTTGGGCATCCGTGATAGCCAAAAGATATCCTC
>DALYUO010000102.1:3565-15328 GCA_031981225.1 Pararcticibacter sp. | reverse complement strand
AAAACCCTGTAGTTCCGTCAGCATCTCGTTTTTCAGCGGCTTGAGCAGTTCGGTTTCGTAGTTCCTCAAACTGTTTTCCAAGGCGTTCTGCGAGGTTTTCTCTATCTGCTTGTAACTGCTCAATAGCTGCTGTTTCGTTTGCTTCAAGCTGGTCAAATTCGGTTGCCTTTTCGCGGCGTAATCTTTCAAGTCGTCCTGGCTCTTTTGCGACAAGTTCGCGTAGTCGTTCGACAGCTGCTCTTTCGCTTGCAAGATTTCGTTCAATTCCTGTTCGCTGGCTGTCAACTGATCGTAGCTCTCTTTCAAAGAGTTCGTCCATTCGTCTTCGTGCGCTTTGGTCATTTCTTTCAATTTCGCTTCGTCTTGCTGCAATTGATCTTCCGCTGCTGTTTGGTGTGAGTTCCGCTGCTCGTATACTTGCTTCAAGTACTCTTCCAGCTTCATCAAGTTCGCGTTTTTTTCGACGATATCGTTCGTCCAGATCTTGATAATTTCCGCTAAACTTTGCTTTTGCTGTTCCAAGTCGGTCTCTTCGTTGGTCAACTTCGTCAAGCTCTCGCTGATGTGCAGATTCACTTGCATTTCGATACTGTTCCTCAAACTCATCGCGTCGTTCTTCAGCTCTTGTAATAGCAAGTTCAGTTTCGCCGATAGTTCGGCGATTGTGCTGCTCTGCTTTTCGGTATGATTCTGTGCCCAGGAATTTATTAAAAGTTCGTATGAGGTTATTAATTTCCGCTGTTCGGCAGTCGAAAGTTTCCTCAAAAAGGAATCCTTCGTCGACATCAGCCGCTGGTACGCCCGCTGGGAGGTCTGCGGATAAGGAATGATAATTGAATTCTCGTTCTTCATTGTTATAAAGCCATTTAATATTTTTGCCGGTCATTACCGCCTTGTAGATTTCCTCCGGCGTGGAGCGTGGCGGCGTGATCACCACCGCGTCGATGCCGAGTATCGGCAGCGCCGCCATCAGGTCTACATCCATCTTTTTTCTTTTGCCATCGGATATGAGGATAAGTAATATCGGGTTATCGTCCTCATCGTAACCTACCGCGTCGGCTGTAAAAAGATGCAAGTCATCTTCCAAAGCAGGTTCATTACCCAGCATAAGGTCACCACCCAGCGTTTCAAAGCAATGCAGGTGGCGCTTAACACTACCGAAATAAACGGTTTGTGCGCCTTGAAGCGGAATAGCCAAACCGGCCGATCCCTTTGGTGGTAACTTATAGACTGGCGGTAACCGCAATTGCTTATCCAGTTGGATGGCATCCAGCGCGATCAGCCGTCGCGCCTGAACATTACTGAATGGGCATCGTTCGTATACCGGGACATCCGTGACGTCATGCCTGAAATAAGGTTTTGGCCCATGAATCTTACGTAAAATTGCTTGCATTGGCTTGCCGCAACCCAAACAGGTGAAGTCGTGCCGGCCACTTTCTTTGACATTATTAATATGAATAACACCGCCATACGCAACGCTGCGGGCATATTCATGATTCTCATCGTTTTCTTTTGGTTGGTAATACATTTGATTAAAAAGTCATGTAAATTTACATAACTTTTATTTTAATAATCAAAATTTTATTTACATTTGTTCATGGATGAAAACGTTTTTCTGAGTGAATTCTATAAAATGCTTGCCCCGGTGGACGCGTGGGATGGCGAGGCCAATTCGATCAAAGAGATTTTTGAAGGTCGGTTAGCTAAACATGGCATTACGCAGAACCAGGCGGAAAAAATCCTCAATATGCAAAAGCGAACCTTAGAGGGAATTTTGGATGGTTCAGCTAAACGGGTGGATGTGATCAACCTGCTAAAACTGGGGCAATTTCTGGGTTTAGAAACCAATGCACTGTTCAAGCTTTTTTTAAGTGATATGCCTGCAGATATGGTAGGCGAGTTGGAAGATGCCAAGAAGAAGTCTTATATCCTGTCAAATTTTGATATCAAAAATTTAGCTAAGTCCGGTTTTTTAAGTTCTAAAACAGATTTTGAAGAGATCGAAAAGCGCATCGTTACTTTTTTCGGCCTGAAATCGATTTTCCATTATTCTAACAAACAGATCATCCCGGCATTCAGCAAAACCAAAAAGAACGAGAGTGCCTTGATGCGGGAGTTTTGGGTACGCTCGGCTTACGCGCATTTTGAGAGCCTGAAAAATCCGAATACTTATAACCGTAACCAGCTTGTTGATCTGATCGGGAAAATACGCCCTTACACTATGAATGTGGCCGGCGGACTGCGCACCGTGACCCAGGCGTTGTATAATATCGGCGTGACGGTCATTTACCAACAACACCTGGAAAATACTTCCGTTAGGGGGGCCACATTTGTGATTGAGCAAAAGCCCTGTATCGTACTTACTGACCTTAATAAAAATTATGCAACGGTCTGGTTCGCCCTGCTGCATGAACTCCATCATGTTTTATACGACTATGAAGAAATCCAGCAGAATATTTTTCACCTCACCGGCGAACCTGATCTTTTCCTTTTGCAGGAAGATAAAGCAGATGAATTTGCGCGGAGCTATTTACTACCGGAGGATCGTGCGAAGTTCATTTACAAATACATTAACAACCAGTTATTGGTCAGTAATTTTGCAAAAGAAAACCAAATACACGCCAGCTTTATCTACAACTTTTATTGTTGGGACATGAAGGCGGCGGGCAAAGGAGATTATTGGGCTAAATTTAACAACCTCATCAGGAGCGCTGATCTTAAACTTGCGCTGAAAGACATCAACATTGATCCATTCGATAAAGAACGGGTAGAAGACACAGTGTTATACCTAAAAGAAAATATTTTTAATATATAGTCATGGCTGAGAACGAAAAAGATAAAGACGAAGCAAAGAAAACCGCCAAACAACAGGCGGACGAACAGGAAAAGTTAGAGATCCTGGCCCGTGCCGGCCATATAAAAGGCGAACAACTATTTGTCGGCACGACCGGTGAAGTTGAACGGGAGAACGAATTGCGCCAATTTGCTTTAGGTACGATTGAGGACCCGGAAAAGAAATTTGATGTCTATTATAAAGGAATTGGACGTTTGTTACTCGCACACCTGCCAAAAGGCCCGCAAAACAAAACCGCACGTGATTATATTTACGAAGAGAAAAACACCTATTTGACCCGCGGCAAACGCATCAAAAAAGATGGCACCCGTGGAGCAGATGGCCGGATGGGGTACATTGCCGATGCTGAAGAAATGCTCAAAGTGATTATGGACTGGATCATGGAGAATGGCACCATGGTTGACTTATACAACAAGCTTCGGGCACTGAACGTATCCAAAGGCTACGGAACGAGGCAGTTTTAAAATAATGTCTCTGGACAGGGTGATTTTTTTCTCAAAAGCGGATTTAGCAGGTACGTCTATGCTTGAAAAGGCGGAAAAGCTTTTAGAAAAAAAATGACTTCGGACAATACGACCTCAATGCGTTGTTGGAGTTTCATCATATCCATCAGTACTTCGAAAGCGATAAATATCTTGGTAGCTGGACTAGTGCGCAGCGAACAGCCTACGAGGCTGTCTTAAAAAATGCAATGGCTGCCACCAGAAAGTACAGGCGGAGTATGATTCCTGCAAAAGTAATGGAAGAGGCTGCATTACTCGAGTACAATAACCAGGAAAATTTCTCGGAACTCATCCGTTATTTTGAATTATACAAAAGCATCGACGATGCGCTTTTTCTTGCTATACTTAACGCTCATCCACATCATATACGATACATCCTGCTATTAAAGCAGATCGTCCAGCATTACAATTTGACGTTGAGGTCATTTTTGATGACCGGTGAAGAAAGCGCAGAGCTGCTACTTTCGCATTACGAACAAAAAAATACGCCACCCAGCAATTATCATTTTCCCAAAAGCCTAATAGATACTGACAAGCAGACCATCATCACTGCATCCAAATTAACTGCAATCTGAATTAGTCCCAAGATAACTACTGATCGATTAGGGATTCTCGTAAATATAAAATAATATATACAAAAACTCGTAAATTAGCCTGACCCTAAACATATAATTAATTACTTATGGCCAAGGCTGGCATGTTTGCCAAATCCGAACACGAAGAGTTAAACAGAATTACTTCGAAATCCATATTGGAGAAATTGATGAATATCCGGCAAAAGATCAATGTCGGTTTCACTGCCCGTCGGCTGGTATGGGAACTTATACAAAATGCCAAAGACAACGTTAGCCTTTGCAGTCAAAACGATGAAAAAGTAGACGTTCATATTTCTTTAAGTGAAACCAAATTTATTTTTTCACACAATAAAGGATACTTTACCAGCGGGATGTTCGGCTTTTCGAGAGCCACTGAGGACATGCGAAAAGAGATTCTGGGCAGTGGAATTGAGTGTGAAGAAGGGAATAGTTGTGAGAGAAGGGCAGATGCTAAAGGTTTGAGGTATTTTATTAATGAAAATGCTATACATAATCGCCAGTCAGAAACAAAGATTCTTTTTGCATGTAGGATGGTCGAACTAGAAGACTTAGAATCTTTTAGCGAAGAAACACTTTGTGCGGTATTTACTATTACAAAAAGCACATTTCTCTTGTAGTCATGCCAAATTTTAGCCTATATTCATAGACTTAAAATAATACTAATGATTATAACTTTGGGTGCGATTGCTGCATTTGCCGGAAGCACACTATCAAGCTACTTCGTTAAGAAAGGGTTAGATGTTGCTTTATTTTCTGAGCCAAAATTTAAGGAAGAATTAAACAAAACGATTCTTGAAACTTTGGAAGAATATGAGAGCAGCTTCCCACAGGCAAACGATGGGAAAAAATTTCCATTTTACCATTCTCAGAGAGTTATAAATGAGTTGCTGAATTATCGTGTTATGCAAGAGGGCGACTACAACCCAAATGACCTATTAGCAGCACTCCAATCTGAACCAAACGTTATTCCGCCGACAATTGAAAATATAGAAAATTTTTACAAAATTTTCATAACAAAAATTGCGGCCAATGACAAGCTAAAAAAGCTGGAAATTAAGCAGACGTTTGACAAGGAAGTTTTTACAATTTCCAAAAAACTCGATGACCTACAGAGGAACATTGAGCATATACTTTCTTCCTTTACTGCCGATTTAGAAAATCAATGGAAAAACAGGCTTGATACCTATAGCAATACAATACAGCAATTTAAGCCAACGACGGCCCTGGGATTACTTTCAGCTTTATCTACCAGTTTGAATGAAGGAAGTAAGAAACCAACAAAAGAATTTTTGTCCCTTATAGAATATCAAAAAGGAATTTCACTTAGTTTTTTAGATGATAAGGATGCAACCAGTAAGGCATATATAAGCGCTTATCGAATAAACGAAAGTAATACCATATTTGCTGAACAAGCCGCAATGGCATATTTCAAGATCGGTGAAAATGCATCGGCTATAAAAATCGCCGATGACTTACTTAAAGTCGATGAGTTTAACTCCTTTGCTTGGGCCATAAAGATCCTTACTACGAATATCGATAAGCTTAAAGAGGAACTTGAAAAAGTGCCCAATATCGTAAAGCGCGATATGAATTTTAAAAAACTATTATTCAACTCTTATACAAGAACTAAGCAGGCAGAAGCCATTCGGGTTATTTATGAAAATGGGATTGTTCCAGCTGCACTTGAATATACCGATATTCCAGTTACTGTAGATACATATTCCGAGCATGTCTTTTGGATGAATTTGTCAATCAATGAATATTTTTCAAGTTTTTATTTAAACTTTTCTGATGTAGATGATAGAAATCCCGATTTAATCAAACTATTAAACCACCTGATAGGCAAATTCCTTAAGGTAGTTACTGGCACTGAGATAGACAAGCTAAATGATGAATTACACTTTCTCTATGCGTATACCAATTTTATATTGACTAAAGATGTCAAGTATGCTTTGGAAATGAAAGATCTATTTGCTAAGCTTAAAAACAAAGATTATACTAACTTATTACTTTGCGCGAACGCCCTTCAACTATCCGATGAAGTCCAGTCAGCGATAACCCTGTTAGAAGACAATCCCTCTACTAACGGAGAAGTAATGATGCTTCAAGCATTCTGTTACTTACAGAACCGTGAGATTGAAAAATATGCTGATACCAATCGAAAACTTTTAAACTCGACTACAGACATAGGCGACAATTTGTTAGCCAATCATGTTAACCTGATTATCCAATTGAGGATTTTTGGCAAACTTCAAGATTTCTCTGTCGAAGACTTTACCACAAATAAAAACTTCCAATCTCAGAATGGGGAATTGCTGACGCTTACAATTGCATCGTTACTTATTAATGGTGTAACGGACGACTTAATGAGTGAATTGGATCGCCTTGTGGAGATATATAAAGAAGATCATATTATCTTGGGCTTTATCGCTGATGCGATGCATTTTGCCGGAAAGCATGAAGAAGCTGTAAAGGTTTTCAGAATGTTTTTGAACAAAAGCGAAGAAAGCAGAGATCTACTTTACTATATCACGTCTTTATACCATACTAAGAAAGATTCAGCCGAACTGCTTGATTTATTAACAAATTGGCGGTTGAACTACCAGTTTCAATCTAGCTTTCTAAAAACAGAACTTCAAATTAGAAGCGAGTTATTAGATTGGGAAGCTTGCATAGAAATTTGTAAATATTTCTTATCAAAAGACCCGGATGATGAACACGTACTGGTTAACTACGTTATCGCATTGTATAATGAAAATTCATTACAGGCTAATAAGGATTTACAGGAGTTGACACCAAAATTGAGAGATTATGAATATAAGTCATTACTTCATGTTTCAACAGTTTCCAGTATTTTAATTAGACGTAAATATTTTGACGACGGAATTGAATTGTTGTATCGATATGCAAAACTTAGAGAAAACGTAGAATTAAGAAAGCAATACTTTACTGCTTGCGTAGAATGTTCTCAGGGTGACAAAAACGAAGGACCGTTAAAAGAACTGGATGAAGCCGCCGAAGGTACGTTCGTAAAGTACGAACTTAATAGGAATGTATTTATTATAGAACTGACAGAGGAAAATCTTAAAAAAGAATTTTATCAAGCCTTTTTAGGAGCCCGGAAAAGCGGAGCGATTGTTGTCAAACGTCCGGTAACTGAAATTGAAGATGTTCTCACTATTCAACGAGTGATGAATAAATATCTTAGTCTGCATGACGAGATATTAGAACAGGTACATAGTGATCCACACTCTGGAATTGGGCTAACGTCTATAACTTTTGAGGGAGGCGATATTGATAGTTTGAACGAAACTTTTAAATCGCTTTTTGGTGCTAAGGGTTCCATGACTAAAACAAGTGTGGAGGACGAGCTTAAAAAATATTATGATCTTGAGTTAACTTTTTCCCAAATCGTCCAAAGCGTATTTAACGGTGATTATCTTGGAGCATACTTTCATTTAGTTTTACAGAAAGACGGACTTACCACTATTCCTCTTTTATTTTTAAAGTCTGAGATTCCAGAAGATGTAGAGTATGTTCTTGATATCACATCTGTTGCTATGATGTTTCAAATTTTCAAACGGCATCAGGTCAAATTTAATGTCAAGTTTGTTATTTCCAAATTTATTGTTGACTTGATTAAAAGGCAGCTCGAAGAACAGAATTTAGAATCAAAAAGCGAGCTTTCACTTTCGATCACCACTGAGAATATTACCCCGCATTTTGTTCCCGAAGATCAAAAAGACAGTAACAAAGCATACTTATCCGAACTGTTGCTTTGGATAGAAGATAATTGCTCGATTGACATCTCAAATAGAGTGCTTGATTTTACAAGAAATATTGAATATTCTGCCCACGAAAAACCATTCATTGATTACACATTAAATACAGTTCTTTTAGTGGAAGATCAGGCAAATAGGGTTTTAGCAACCGATGATACGCAGTACATAAAATCTGGCCTGGTCCCATTGAGTAAAATGGTTACCTCAGAGTTTTTGGCAAAAGAGATAATCTCCGAGGACCATCCCGCACATTTTGAATTTATTAGAAATAAATACCAGGGTTATACTTTAACCGCAGAACAATTAAACACTGAGTATACCAAAAGGTTAACTTCTCAGCCTAATTATTATAATTCCTGTCTTGACAATATTAATTTGTTTAGAAATCCAAGTTCGGCAATTCCTGCAATATTGCATGTAAAAGAAATCGCTGTAAATCAGATCATTCTTCCTGACCAATTCAAGAATGACGTGACCGCAGTCTTTGTCAGTTTGTTAAGAGGGGTCGATCCTGAAATAAGAAGCAATGTCGAGTTATTGGTTAAACTGCAATGCTCTCTATTAGGTGATAAATTCTTGCAGATAATCACTTCTCTTCGAGCAGCCTATTTAATTATAGATGAGTCTTAACTTTGCATTTAAAAAAAAAGTGATTCCAAATGGATTTTGGCAAAGGTTATTTAACAACATTAAAGTTTTACTTTGTTCACTATGAGCAATTTTTGAACTTTATGGAAGGGTATATTCAACAGACAATTGACTCTTTTGATAAGGAAAATCCAATAGATGAAAAGTTGGCCATCGAAAATCCAGATTATTATTATTTTTTGGTTGATGATATTTCGGAAAGGTGGTGGCAGTATAGCCGTGATTTTCCTAGTGAGTTCCGTACGACTTTTTTATCTCAATTGTATAGTGGTGTAGATGCACATCTAAACCGGATATGTAGTAAATTTCATATTGTTCATTTGCCACCAAAGGATGTTAAAGCTATGAAAGGCAGTGAGTGGTCTCAGAAAGCAAAATATCTGACAAAGTTTGCCGCGGTTGATTTTTCAATATTGAAAGATGAATGGGATTTTTTAGACCATGTAAGACAAATTCGGAATCTTATTATTCACCACCATTCCAGCATTTCTTCAGCAGATCGGGATTGGCATTCTGTCAAAAAATTTATTAGTCACAATCCTGACTTAATTATTTTTAAAGACGACATTGAAGAAAAGGACGAGCACGGTGTGCTTCTGTACAAATCATATCCCAATCACCGGTTTGAATTTCTTATTCATTCCCCTAAACTTAATCAGTTGCTTTTAAAAAAATCTCAGGATTTTTTTAAAAAGCTTATTCCTCAAATCTCGTTTAAATAGTGAATATCCCTTAAGTTACAATCATATCTTCAACGATTTTCATTGCTGAATAGAAACCAAGATCAGGAACCCTATTGTGTCGTAATACAGATTCTTTAAATTGTATTTCTAATGATTGATAATGTACTGGCAATTTACTTACATCTAATACCAAAGGCTGGGCAGGCCAACTCTCAAACTGGTCCCCCGTAATGTCAATCAGAAGCTTTTCATTTTCTAACCATGCATGCGAAAAACGTCTACCGATTTCATTCCAGGCAGAAACGAGTTGAAATGCTCCAAGACCATGCCGATGTAGTATAACGCCAAGCAGAATCGATGCATCCATACAAGCGCCGTGCGGAAAATCATTAAAGCCATTGCAAGATCTTTTAACAGCTTCCGTTTCCATTGCTGCACGAATTTTTTGTACGAGTTCTAAAAGTTCTGCCATAAATAAATGTAAAAGTTACTACTGATGGTTCAATAGATTTGAATTTTTAATAATCTTCCCCGGTTATTTTTTTTGTCGCTTTCTTGTTAAGAGTTCTCAGTGTATCGCTATGAGTAAGTATATTCAATAGAGGCTTTTCTAATTTCAAATTATCGTTGCGATCATTAAATCCCATGAACACCAATAATTCTTGCAGTTCAGTAGCAGATTTTAACTCCAAATCAGCAATTTTAATTAGCATCCTCGATATTAACGACCGTAGATACGGCAAATATTCGTACACAAGTTTGTAATTGATATTACCACCATGCACAATATTTGATCGCAAATCATAGATTAACTTCACATTATCATAAATTCTCTTTCCATGAAAGTCGTTTTCCGCACAAAGCAGCGCCATACTGCGGCGCATCCTGTAAAGAAGTTCGCTCGTCCCGTCAACAATAGTCTCCATAGCCATACACAAACTAATGTAGGACATATGAATTGGAATAGGCCCAAAACTGGCCAAATATGCGTCAAAAGCCATTCTAAATAAATTTCCTTGTTGCTTTTGACTAAAAAAGCGATTGATGAACCCATTTATCGAGTAATTTCCTTTTCAATTGGATATGCTAAATAGTTTTCAAAAACCTCAGACCCGCTTTGATAGAACTGGTATGATCGTGAGTGCAACCATTCTATCGTATTATTTTCGTGAAGTTGAAATTGGGCAATAGTATGCAGTTCCAAATCTGATGGGAAAAGTAATTTCATAACGTCGATACATTTCCGAAGTGTATCGTCATTTACTTGTTTGGCAAAATCAACTGGCAACAATACGTGTACTGGCGTGTGTACGTTCTGAATCTTCTTTGCATCTTTTGTAATGATATTCATTAGCGAATAATACTCCTCGTACAACGGCTTAAAAGAACTTGAGATATTAGCCAAATCTTCTGTTGACAGGTTAACCATTCTTAAATTTGCACAACTAAAATCAAGTCCGGATAAATCGATTAAAGAACCGTCAAGAATGTAGGCGTTTATAATTGTGTTCGTCTTAATTTTCATTTCCCGGGATTTATTGATTGCTCGAATATACGGTTCACAAAATGGTTGATGAGGTCAAGATCATTGAGATAGCTTAAACTCATTTCAAATTCAAGAACGCTGATGAAATGTAATTCATTTCTTTTTTCAGAAAGGGCTAATAAGAACCGCCTGATGTTTTCGGGCAACTGAATAAGCTCTATATATTTTTCCTTATTCAAAAACAGGTTTATAGGCAATGTCTGATTGGAAAGCGCTTCATGATAGATAAAATTATTTTCTTTATCTATATCAAAAGGCAAGGTATCGTGAAGCTCTTTTGTGCTAATTGGTGTCTTTTGCTGCTTACTGGCAATGGATTCACAGCCGTTGACTTTATTTATTTTATGAATAAGAAAACCATTACCAATTAGTTGAGCTTTCATGTAGTTTTCAAAGAATAGGCAGATTTTAACTAGATCAGTATATTTTTCAAAAATGAAAGGGTGTATGATATGATTGAAATCCATCGCCGAAATCTGGCCAGCCTCACGGTCTCTTACAGCTTGTTTTAGCAAATCCAGATGTTGTATTACGGAAGCTCGTTTGAGATTTTCTGCACCAAACACGATCATATTACTTGCTGTGACGCTCATGCTTTCTAACGATCCGTACCAGTGGAAATTTGTCTTATTATTTGTCATTTTGTCAAGTCGTAGTATTAAAGTACAAATAAAAACCATTAATGCGCAGCCTATTTGCGCAGCAACTTTGCAGTGGTAATTATAACTGTGTACGTTTGATTATTCTTTGTAAATTACCCTAATTAAATTTCTTATCATGACCCTTATCGAATTTTTGAAATCACAGACATCACAAGATACACCAATTGGCGATTTGGCTAACGATGTGATGAACGACAAGGATTTTCCCTACGAAAGACCGGAAAATGGTATTATATCATATATAGAATTTCAAACGCGCCGCCGTAATAATGGTGACATATTTGAAGAGCTGATGGAAGCCTATCAAGAACAAAAGGATAGATCAGTAGACCCGATGGACCTTGATGTTAATTACAAACCGCTAAGGGCTGAGCAGTGGTCTTTTTTAAAAGCGCATTTCCCATCAGATAGAGCAATTACCGTAGGCGAGCCAGGAGATATTTACCGGGTGTACGGGATTGACTCCGTAGGTCAAAAAGCGATTAAGTT
>DALYUO010000102.1:0-3555 GCA_031981225.1 Pararcticibacter sp. | reverse complement strand
CCCGCGAAGTACTTGTTCAAGAGGCTATTGATTCTTTGGCGGAAAATAGATATGAAGGTGCTCGTACCCCAACTGAGCCAAATTATTCAGAGATGCTAGGTTATTTAAGAAGTCAAGCAAAATAGTGCTATGGAGGTAATTTATAAGTTTGGCAGTCCGGCTGCTTTTAGTGAGTACGATATAGAGAGCTTTCTAACACTGCTAAAAAAACAGGGGAAAATTGAAAACCCTGTCAGATGGAAAATAATGCGCTGTAGGCTTCTTGGAGCAGGTTTCGTCGAAGATAATATGGTTTGTATTGGAGCAATTAAGCCGAGAACTTTTAGTGATTTCACTGCGGCAAAAGCAAATTTACCAAATTTAGCTGATTTGTTTGACTGGGAAGTTGGGTATTTTTATACGGAGCCAAAATACGAAGGAAACAAATATTCCTCTGGCATATTAGATGGATTGATAACCCATTATGGAACAGGGAATTTAATGGCTAGTACCGAAATCCGGGAAGGCAATAGAATGATAAACTCACTTCAAAACCGTGGATTTGTTGAGAATGGAAATAGTTGGACAAGCGTTAAAAGTAGTGCTAGCTTACGCCTTTTCCTAAAATACAAACATGATTAAGCATTCGAGTTCTTAGTCGCTAATAATGTATTAAACTGATGATTGCTCCAGCCGTATAGATAATTTGCAAGGGTTTCTATCTTATGATTTTCAGTTAGGATGCTAAATGCTTCGTTAATAGGAAAATCTTCTGAGAGCAAATTGTACGCTTCAAGTATTTTCTTTGTCTCACCCAATGGTTTCCCCTCATCCTTGTGCTTGTAGTAATTTGCAACTGCATTAATAAGTTCAATTTTTGTCCGAGCATTTTTAAATTGAGGCGCATTTTTCATAGCACGCTCTTTATCTTTAAAAGATAGGTCAGCATTAGTTCCTTTTCCTGATGAATCTGCTATTGTACCCACAATGAATGTCTGGCAGGCGACGAAAACAAAGCCCAGTGTCTCTTCACAATCTTCATTTAAAAAAATGCCATCATACCAATCCTCGTTGTTAAACATCTCGAAATGGGAGTCCATCAATTCCTGTAGTTTGGCTAACACTCTCTCCAGATAGTTTTTTCTGAATAGCGACATGAAATGTGTTTTTTCAGGCTTTGCGGTATTTAGTTCTCTTGGATACATACATCCGAAGATAGCGACTTTAATACTTGACAAAGCATTACACTTATTGGCAGTGCGCAATAGATACAATTTGAGCTATTGACATTAATAATTTTTATGTCTATAATTGTGTATGCTTGTTGGCAAGCTAGCTCGTTCGTGCAAAGATTTCATCAGCCAATAGTTTAATAATGCAAACCTACCTGCTTATTATCCAAACAAGATTACGAACGCAAATGCCCAGGATAATTAAGTAGGTCTAAACAGGAATGTATTATGACACCTATCGAGTATCTAAAACTTCAAGCAAAAAATCTTCACAAAGATTTCAAAACCCAAACCTCTTCATTCGATCCCAAGCTGCGGCGTAACGTGTACGAGTACGATTCAAGATTTTTCAAGATTGACTTGCTCGTAGATCACTTCAATATTAACGAGGAAAACTTCAAGTTAGGGAATGCCCAGCATGTGATTGCGAAATTGTGCGGACTGGACCAATGGACTGACTTATCAAAAGCAACGCCTGCCAAAATAGAATTATCAATTCTATTGTATACTAACATGGACAGGGTTGAAGTGCGGGATTGGGATAAATATGTCTCTCGTATTGAAACCGAAAATAAAGTAAAGCTTGATGATGAATTTAAATTGCAAATCTTTACAGAGGTTTTTCTGGATGGAGAACAAGACATTTATTACGATGATTATCGACTGTCTAAAGATAATGAGGCTGAAATTGAATGGGAAAAAGACAATGCTAAATCAAGCCTGCCTGCCGCAAGAATTTCCTCACTACCTCTAGCTAATGATGACAGAGAAGAATTTATTAAAACAGCAAATCAGTCATTCGAACGCGTCTTTAGTCGCATTGAACCTGACAACCTTGAATTGACTCGGTCTTTGTGGGATGCGGAGAAATATATCGATGAAGATATATTGACACCCGATAGGCTGCCGATCGATCGCGATTATGCGCTTTCCATGATCGATGCTTTCATGGTTGGCTATGCAATCCAACTTGCTGCCGAAGCTGACAACAAAACTTAACACCTTAATTGAAACCTGCGGATAAAAAAATAGTAAAAAATACGTAACGGAGCAAAATTTTTCGGTTCCAAAAATGTTTGTAGAAATGCTTTTCAACTTCGGCAAAGCATTTTTTGCTTTGTATAGTGAATTTGGAGTAGAAGACTTAGAATTTTTTAGTTGATAGTCATAAGAAAGACTTCAATGCCGTATTCAGCTTTTCAAATGATTTTCAATTTCTCTGAGTGTTAATGGATCGTATGTTATGCCGTCAACTCGATAAGCCATTGTTCTACAAAGTTTATTTGCTGGATTTTTTACGCTTGATCCTTCTAGTAAATCCGCTTCAACAATAATCCTATAGCACAACTCACCCATGTAAAGTTTACCTTTTAGGTGATTACAATCATCAGGATCTTTTTTGCATATGGAACACTGACATTCTTTGATGATGTACCCGGCACTAAAAAAATCCATGTGCGGGAACATCAACTTTTCATAGGCAACCAGACGGTTGAGGTAGCCTTCTATCGGACTTGCATTGTCAATCGGATAGTTTCTAATTACAGGGCCGAGGACTGTCTGCGCAAAGACCAGGCATCCCCATGCTTCACTCATTTTGTCCGCTTTAAAATTGACCAGCATTTGCAGCTCATATTGCACGGCGCGAAGTGAACCGATAAAACAAAAGACCATATTGGCCTCCGGCTCTAATTTCCGTTCAATAAAATCTGCCTTAACTTCGATTAGTTTGCTGATATATTCCTTGAGGTCTACTATTTCCTTTTCTTGAATTTCTGTGCCGATCGTAATGAACGCCTTTGAATGTGCTCTTTCTGCCACATCATTGAATTCATCCATTAGCGGGGCTGGATTTATGGAATAGGCAATCATTTGTTCAATTCTTTAATGACTTTGGAAAGGTCTTTAATCCCTTCGGCAGGGCCCTTGTAGCTGATTTTTTTTATTTTGCCATCTCCTTTTGGAGACATTAAAATTTCTAAAGATGCGGTAGTTTGTCCTGGAGTACCCTTGAAAAAATCATAAACATAACTTGACACTACGTTTAACGTTATAGAGATCAGGTGGGGACTAGCAAGTGCTGCGGTGCCAAGAAATAGAGCTGGTAAGTAAATATCAACACTTTTACGTCCATGCATCTTTGCTTTTACGTTTCCCAAAACAGGAATGCTTATCGCTTGTATCCTGAGTGTTTTCTTTATATCTGTCAGGGTATCGGGAAAAATGAAATCATCTACAGATTCTGCTGTGTCTACATTCTCAGGTATGAATGTGAGCTCTTGTGGTGCATCCAAATCTAGTTTCAAAAATTGGTCATGCAGATCTAGGTCAGTTACTGAATAAT
>DALYUO010000101.1:14924-17003 GCA_031981225.1 Pararcticibacter sp. | reverse complement strand
GCCCCCTTTTCAACCGGAGAGATGAAGTTAGCAGGGGGCCGCGAGCGTATGATGCGAACAAAACAGCTATAGAAATGCTTAATGCGAACGGCTTTGGTCTTTTTAAAACCGGGGGTGTAGCAAACGGTACTGCGTGGGGTAATATGTGGTTTGCCAATAACACAGCAGCAAACGGTGTGAACAACAGTGAAGGTGTTATCGTTTTTGGTTTTAATAACCTTACCTCTTCTGGAACTAAAAAGAATAACGGATGGGAAAACAGTTTGCGATCGGCTGATATCAGTGGATCGGGTTCAATCGTACCTACAAAACAGATGGTGGATGCGTTCCCGATGAAGGATGGTAAAATGCCGGGCTCTTCTACTTATACTTACGAAACCAAGAAGTTTTACAAAAATAGGGACCCCCGCTTCTATAAAACTATTGTTTACAATGGCGCTATATGGCCTTATAGTGGAGCTACCACATACAAGCAATGGACTTATTCATGGTACAAAACTGCCGGCTCTACTGCGCCCGATGGAAGAACGGAAAAAACAGCCAGCGCAAGCGGACTTTATCTTTGCAAAGCGACTAATCCAAGCGCCAACAATGCTGCCGGACACTTTAAGGAAAGTGGTACCGACTTTATGGAAATGCGTTATGCCGAAGTTGTTCTTAATTTGGCGGAGTGCGCAATCGGAATCAACAACCTGAGTGAAGGCCTAACTCTTATTAAGAGCATTAGAGAGCGTGCCGGAATTGAAAATAAGGATGGTAACTATGGGATCACCGCATCTTCACGTAATGAATATTTTGCAGCTGTTTTAAATGAAAGGAAGATTGAACTGGCTTATGAAGGAAAACGGTTCTGGGATTTAAGACGCTGGTTGCTTTTTGATGATACTTACGGCTATTGCACAAAATTGAACATGCAGCCTATTAATGGAATGCGTCGTACAGGTTATTATTTTGTTGTAAAGAAATCAGATGGTACTAAATACATCGGACCTAACGATCCTCTTAAAGACGCAACAGCACCTGTTATTCAGCGTGAGCCTTCATCGTATCCGGCAGGTATTACGACATATGACCAGTATCTTGATTACTTGTATGATACTTATTTTGACATAGTAGAACGTGATAACCTTGAGAATACTAGTGTGTCAAATTGGAAGTTTACATGGTATCCTCAATATTACTTCTTTGGACTTAATGCGAAATCATTAGCAGGAGCACCATATCTTCAACAAACGAAGGATTGGGATAGTCTCAGTGGCTTTGATGGGTTTGACCCACTGAAATAATTTGCTTTATAATGAAAGTAAGAGGCTGGATCGAACGATTCAGCCTCTTTTTTGTTAAGATATTATCACTCATTCATGCACACCCTTTACCTGGATATTCCCTCTCTGCTAATATCCTACAACACCTGGAGAAAATGATATAAAAAAAACTTTATTTCTTGATGCATCTTTGAATAAGTAACTTTCTAACCAAAGTCCGTTACCTGAGATGTTATAGCATTTATTTAAGCTTTAAACACACAATTAGTTCAATTATATACAGATTTAACGATGAATAGAAGGTATTTCATAATTCCATTGTTTATGGGGCTGATTAGTTCGGCTTCAGCGCAATATCCCAGTATCCCTGAGGATGTTAAGCAACAATCCGGACAATTAATGAAGGACGCAGAGCGTCGATCAGACAGTGCCTGGCTTAAAGCTCTTCCCATAATAGAGAAGGAAGCACGTGAAGGCAAGCCATTTATACCATGGGCGGGAAGACCAACTGATCTTCCTCAGGCTTCTTTACTTGCATTTCCCGGTGCTGAAGGTGGTGGCGCTTATTCTTTTGGCGGTCGTGGCGGTAAAGTAATCGTTGTCACTAGTTTGGCTGACCGCGGTCCGGGCACTTTGCGTTGGGCATGCGAGCAGGGGGGGGCACGTACTGTAGTTTTCAATGTATCTGGAATTATCCGGCTTAAGAGTCCGCTGATCATCAGAGCCCCTTATATTACCATTGCTGGTCAGTCTGCTCCAGGCGATGGCGTATGTGTTGCCGGCGAATCAGTATGGATCAATACGCATGATGTGG
>DALYUO010000101.1:4001-14914 GCA_031981225.1 Pararcticibacter sp. | reverse complement strand
GATCGGAGGAAATCCGGTTGGAAATATCATGATTGACCACGTTTCGGCAAGCTGGGGACTGGACGAAAACATGTCCATGTATCGTCATATGTATAATGACAGCACCGGAAAGGCAGAAGTGAAGCTGGGAACTTCGAACATTACCATTCAGAATTCTATCTTCTCTGAAGCACTGGATACCTGGAATCACGCTTTCGGAAGTACTCTTGGTGGTGAGAACTGCACCTTCATGCGAAACCTCTGGGCCGATAATGCGGCCAGAAATCCTTCTATCGGCTGGAATGGAATATTCAATTTCGCCAATAATGTTGTATTTAACTGGGTGCACCGTTCAACCGATGGCGGTGACTACACTGCTTTATATAATATTATCAATAATTATTATAAACCCGGACCGTTAACTCCGTTAAATGAACCGATCAGTTACCGGATCTTAAAGCCTGAATCTGGCAGGAGCAAACTTCCGTACGTTGTATTCGGAAGAGCTTATGTGGAAGGTAACATTATTGAGGGTAATGAAAAAGTAACAAAAGATAACTGGGACGGTGGTATCCAGCTTGAGAATAAAAAAGGTGACCTGATGAGCTTTGACGATGCAAAATCATACTTTGCCGCCATGCGCACTAAAAATCCGCATCCGATGGCACCTATTACAATTATTCCAACACAAAAGGCTTACGAATATGTGCTGACGAATGTTGGTGCAACTCTCCCAAAGAGAGATGCGGTAGATACACGAGTTATTGAACAGGTAAGAACCGGGAAAATTAATTATCTAAAGAATGTTAAGCTGCCTGAAACACAGTTTGAACACCGTCGCTTACCTATCGACTCTTATAAAGGAGGTATCATTACCGATATCAATCAGGTAGGTGGCTATCCCGATTATAAGGGCAAAGCATATAAAGATTCCGATAATGATGGTATTCCTGATGAATGGGAAACAAAGAATGGTTTGAATCCTAAAGATGGAACTGACTCGGCAAAATACGGAAAAAATGGTTATTCCAACATCGAGAACTATCTGAATAGCCTGGTAGCGATCGATATTGTAAAGCCGGCAGCTAAATAAACAGACATTAAAGATCCTTTCATATACTTCGAATACCGGAAGTAACGCTCATCGTCTTCCGGTATTCTTTTAAAGAGAGATTGGAAAATGAAAATTAGAATTCCTTTTATTGTATGTGCGGCGATGCTGAGCATTAATCTTCAGGTCTCTGCTCAGTATCCTGAAATACCGGCTGAAGTTCAGGCTAAGGCTGATTCAGCGTTAGCTGTTGCTCAGAAATTATCTGATGAGGCATGGGCAAAAGCATTACCGGCCATTCAGAAAGATGCGCAAAACGGAAAACCGTATGTGCCATGGGCTGCTAAGCCTGACGACTTGCCACAGGCGAAGATTCCTGCATTCCCCGGAGCAGAGGGAGGTGGGGCATACTCTTTTGGAGGACGCGGTGGCAAAGTGATAGTTGTTAGTAATTTAAAC
Source organism: Pararcticibacter sp. (assembly GCA_031981225.1). GTDB lineage: Bacteria > Bacteroidota > Bacteroidia > Sphingobacteriales > Sphingobacteriaceae > Arcticibacter. Next base: position 13,425 of record DALYUO010000101.1, on the reverse strand, counting down.
GACAGCGGTCCCGGCTCATTTCGGGAAGCATGCGAGCAGGGTGGAGCCCGGACCATTGTATTTAACGTTGCTGGTATTATACGCCTGAAAAGTCCGGTTATCGTTCGTGCTCCTTATATCACCATTGCAGGACAAACAGCGCCGGGTGATGGTGTGTGCATTGCGGGTGAATCCGTGTGGGTCAATACTCATGACGTGGTGATCCGCTATATCAGGTTCAGGAGAGGGGCTACGGATGTTGCAAGAAGGGATGATGCGATAGGTGGCAACCCGGTAGGAAATATCATTATTGACCATGTTTCGGCAAGCTGGGGACTGGATGAAAACATGTCTATTTACAGGCATGTTTACGACGATGGGAAGGATTATAAGAAGGCAAAGCTTCCGACTGTTAATGTAACTATTCAAAACTCTATATTTTCTGAAGCGCTGGACGCTTATAATCACGCCTTCGGGAGTACCATAGGTGGCTTGAACAGCACCTTTATGCGTAACTTATGGGCGAGTAATATAAGTCGTAACCCCTCAGTAGGGATGTATGGCGACTTCAACTTCGTTAATAACGTAGTATTTAACTGGTGGAACAGAAGTGCCGACGGAGGCGATCACCGATCGTTATATAATTTTATCAATAATTACTACAAACCCGGTCCGATCACTCCTCTGGATAAACCAATCAGCTACCGTATTCTTAAGCCTGAAGCGAACCGGGATAAGAACGATCAGTACCATTTCGGCAAAGCATATGTAAATGGAAATTTTGTGGAGGGTAATGAGAAGATAACAAATGACAATTGGGCAGGAGGGGTACAACTGGAGGGTGTCCCGGGTGAAGAGAAGATACTTAATCAGATTCGCGTTGATTCACCTCTTCCAATGCCCCAAATTCCGCTGATGTCTGCGAAGGACGCTTATAATTATGTATTAGCAAATGTCGGAGCCTCTTTGCCTAAAAGGGATCCTGTCGATGCGAGAGTGATCAGGCAGGTTCAAACGGGGAAAATATTTTATACTGAAGGCGGTAAAACGCACGTAGGCGATAAGTACATTAAGAGAAGGCTTCCCGAGGATTCATATAAACAAGGCATTATTTCGGATGTAAGTCAGGTGGGTGGCTATCCCGAGTATAAGGGAGCTCCTTATAAAGATACCGACCGTGACGGGATGCCGGATACCTGGGAGACAAAGAACGGACTGAACCCTAAAGATCCTTCCGATACAGCAAAGTTCAGGAAAGACGGATATACTAACATCGAAGCCTGGTTAAATAGTGTTGTTCCATTAAATACAGTTACCGTGGTTAAGTAATTGTAGCAGGTTCATTCAGTAAGTTGGTAAGAGAGGCTGTTCCTTAGAAGGTCAGTCTCTTTTTTTGTTATATTTACTTATCTCGCGAAGTGCCTATTCATGTTAAGATGATACAAAACATTGAGAAAATGGTATATAAAATAACTATAGGCTACATATACTTTTGTTACTGAGAATTTGTTTTCAGGCCAGGGTAAAGCTAAATTCAACAACCAATTGGGATTATATCCCGCACACTAAGATTAAAACGATGTTACCTGATAAATCAATCCTGTTTAAGTATTTGTTTTCGGCGATAATAAGCATGGGACTTATTTATACTGGTGATGCAAAAGCACAAAAGATAAAGATACCCAAACCCATACCTCCGATCACACAAAGCAAAGACGGTAAACTTGTCTATACACCTGATTCGGCGGGTAACAGGATTCCTGATTTTTCTTATGCCGGGTATATGGCAGGCGAAAAGGCTATTCCGGATGTGCCGGTGCGTGTAGTCGTGCCTTTGCGGCAGGGAGATGCTACTTCAAGAATTCAGGCTGCAATAAATTATGTATCATCTTTGCCTGCCGATAAGAGTGGCATACGCGGAGCTGTATTGCTTGAAAAGGGTACTTATGAGGTTGCAGGCAGCTTGATGATTACAGCCAGCGGAGTAGTGCTCAGAGGAAGCGGAATGGGCAGTAACGGAACCGTTCTTTATTCTACAGGTAAAGAACGGGAGACGCTTATCCGGGTAAAAGGGATTAACGACAGGAAAGAAGATAATAGCGTCGTCATTTCGGATACCTATGTGCCTGTAAATGCTGTTGAGATTAAAGTTTCAAAAGGGAATTTATATAAGGCAGGCGACTTTGTAACTATCCGCAGGCCCTCTACGGACAAGTGGATTGAGAAGCTTGGCACCTACCATTTTGGCGGGGGTATAACGTCTTTGGGCTGGAAACCTGGGAAAAGAGATCTTTACTGGGACAGACTCATAACAGCGATTAACGGAAATACCCTCACGCTGGATGCACCGCTTACTACTGCGATAGATACGGAGTACGGCGGAGGAACAGCAAGCAAGCTGCAGTGGAACGGATTAATATCGCAGTGCGGTGTGGAAAATATGCTTTGTCGATCTGCTTATGATCCTAATAATCTGAAAGATGAAGATCACAACTGGATGGCTGTAACGCTTGAAAATGTTACCGACGCTTGGGTAAGGCAGGTTACTTTCGAGCACTTTGCTGGCTCTGCAGTGGCTGTTCTGGAGACTGCGAGAAAGGTAACTGTTGAAGATTGCAAGTCACTGGCCCCGGTTTCGGAAATAGGAGGACAGCGACGTTATACATTTTATACGCTGGGTCAGCAAACCCTTTTTCAGCGTTGTTACGCCGAAAAAGGCTATCACGATTTTGCCGTTGGTTTTTGTGCGACGGGTCCCAATGCTTTTGTTCAGTGTGAATCTCATTTGCCATATAGCTTTAGCGGTACAATAGACAGCTGGGCCTCGGGTGTTCTGTTTGATGTTGTGAATGTAGATGGGCAGGCGCTTAGTTATCTCAACCGGGGGCAGGATGCCCAGGGAGCTGGATGGAGCGCCGCAAACAGTGTTTTCTGGCAGTGTTCCGCATCGAGGATCGATTGTTTTGCCCCGCCGACTGCCAACAACTGGGCTTTCGGATGCTGGGCACAATTTCAGGGAAACGGATATTGGAATATGTCGGACGAGCATATTGAACCGAGAAGCCTGTACTATGCCCAACTTTCGGAAAGGCTGGGTGATGATGTTATGAAAAGGGCTCATCTGCTTTTGCCTGGTACAGAAGCATCAAGCAGTCCCCCTGTTTCAGTTGCAATGGAGCTTACCGAACTATCGGTAAAACCTCGTACTCAATTAGCAGAGTGGATTGACAGTTCTGGTACACGAAACCCGATTCCTGTAACTGCAAAAGGTGTAAAGTCAATTGATCAGACCGGCCAGAAGGCGGCGGCTCCGGCAGCAAAGGCTCCCGATATGCATCTCTCTAACGGCTGGCTCTTAAGAGGAAATGTCATTGTAACCGGAGGTCGTCAGGATGTTCCCTGGTGGAGGGGAAGCCTTCAGCCAAATGAGTTGAAAGCATCGAAGCCTGCAATTACCCGCTTTGTTCCCGGAAGAACGGGACTTGGTTTAACAGATGATCTGGACGAAGTTACGGAGGGGATGAAAGACAGCCACATCGTTTCTCTCGAACATAATTACGGGCTGTGGTATGACCGCCGTCGTGATGATCATGAACGGGTCAGGAGGATGGACGGCGAGGTCTGGCCTCCGTTCTACGAGCAGCCCTTTGCCCGCAGCGGTCAGGGTATAGCCTGGGACGGCCTGAGTAAGTATGATCTCACAAAATATAATCAGTTTTACTGGACACGCCTGAAACATTTCGCCGATCTGGCAGATCAGAAAGGATTGGTTTTAGTTCACCAGAATTATTTCCAGCATAATATTATTGAAGCTGGTGCCCATTACGCCGACTTCCCATGGCGTACCGCCAACAACATAAACGATACGGGTTTTCCTGAACCTCCTCCTTATGCAGGTGATAAGAGGATCTTTATGGCTGCGCAGTTCTATGATATCAGCAATCCGGCACGGAGGGAATTGCACAGAGCTTATATCCGTCAGTGCCTGAATAATTTTAAAGGCAATACAAGTGTTATCCAACTGATCGGAGCCGAGTTTACAGGTCCGCTTCATTTTGTTGAGTTCTGGATTGATGTGATTAAGGAATGGAAAAAGGAAAACGGCAACAATGTAATTATTGGATTGAGCACTACTAAAGACGTTCAGGACGCTATTCTTGCTGATCCGGCACGTGCTTCAGTGGTCAATTTAGTGGATATCAGGTATTGGCATTACCAGGCTGATGGAAGCGCTTATGCGCCTCAAGGAGGTCAGAATCTTGCTCCGAGACAGCATGCACGCTTGTTGAAACCGAAAAGAAGCTCTTTTGAACAGGTTTATCGCGCTGTAAGCGAATATCGTCAGAAACTTCCTGATAAAGCTGTCATGTATTCGGGGGATAGCTGGGATGCTCTTGGCTGGGCTGCGTTTATGGCTGGTGGTTCGATTGCTAAATTGCCTTCAACCATTGATCCTGCTTTTCTTTCCGCTGCTTCTTTGATGAAACCTGTTCCGGCGGATCCCGCATCAGGGATGTATATTCTTAATGGAGGCGAAGGTGGAAGCATAATCTATTGCGCTGCGGATAAAGCGGTGGAACTTGATCTGAAAAACTATAAGGGTACTTATAAGCTTCGCTGGATTAATCCAGCGGATGGAAAATTGATTCAAAAGCAAGAAACTGTTAAAGGAGGAAAGCTGGTGAGGTTAAACAAGCCAGTTCAGGGAGATGCTGTGCTTTGGGCGGCGGTTGACAATTGACAAGGGACAGTGGACAATTGACAGTGGACAAGGGACAATGGACAATTGGGAATTTAATTAATAATTAATAAGAGGCCGATAGCTGACTGCTGAAGGCTGAGAGCTTAAATAAATCGCATGTTACGAATATCATATTTAGTGGTTCTTCTTGGAATCTTACTTGCCGGGTGCAGTACCGACAGGAAGGCAGAACAAAAAACGGGAAAATTGAAGGTCTCCGAAAACGGGAGATATTTAGTGAGAGAAGACGGAGAGCCGTTCTTCTGGCTTGGCGACACGGGTTGGTTGTTGTTCGGCAAACTGAGCAGGGAGGAGGCAGATAAATACCTGGATGACCGCAGTAAAAAGGGATTTAATGTAATTCAGGTTATGGTATTGCATACGGTGCCTGCTGTTAACTTTTACGGAGATACAGCAATGATAAATAAGGATGTTGCCAAACCGAAAATTACCCAGGGAAGCGACCCTAAGGATTCTGTTCAGTATGATTTCTGGGATCACGTGGATTATATGGTTGATAAGGCCGCAGAGAAGGGGCTATTCATGGCCATGGTGCCTGTGTGGGGATCTAATGTAAAAAGCGGGTTTGTGAACCAAAAGCAGGCGGCGGTATATGCAAAGTTCCTTGCCGACAGGTATAAGGACCGTCCGAATATTATCTGGCTTAACGGTGGCGACATTAAAGGAAGTGATTCACTTGAAGTTTGGAAAACGATAGGTACTGTTCTCCGGAAAAACGACCCGAACCATCTTATTACGTTCCACCCGCGGGGACGTACCACATCTTCTGAATGGTTTCATAATGAAAAGTGGCTTGATTTTAATATGTTCCAATCCGGGCACCGCAGGTACGATCAGGATACCTCGGCAAAAGAAACCCGGCATTACGGAGAAGATAACTGGAAGTTTATCGCTGAGGACTTCAGGGTAAAGCCTGTAAAGCCCTCTATTGATGGAGAGCCTTCCTATGAGGGAATTCCTCAGGGTCTTCATGATACTCTTCAGCCGCGGTGGACAGCGAATGACGTTCGCCGGTACGCTTACTGGTCGGTTTTTGCCGGCGGCTTTGGTTATACTTACGGCCATAATTCGGTGATGCAAATGCACAACCCTAAGGATAAGACGAGTGCTTATGGATCTCATCAATACTGGTATGACGCCTTGAATGACCCCGGGGCTCGTCAGATGGTTTATATCAAAGCGCTTATGCTCTCACGGCCTTTTATGGAAAGAGTGCCAGATCAGTCGCTGATTGCCAATCAGGGTGAAAAATATAATTACCTGATTGCGACACGTGGAAAGGACTATGCATTTGTTTATACGTATACAGGCCGAAACATGAAGATCAACATGGGAAAGATTGCAGGCGGAAAGGTGAAAGCAAGCTGGTTCAACCCTCGTGACGGAAAAACTACAGAAATAGGAGAGTTTGATAATAAAGGGGCGGGAGAGTTTAATCCCCCCGGAGAAGTGAAGGAAGGGAACGACTGGGTGTTGGTGCTTGATACGTTATAGAAAAGTATCAAGTATCAAGACACAAGTATCAAGACAAACGTAAGAGTCGCCTTGAAATATAAACGGCGCTGACAGCTGAATGCTAAATAAACAGTTGATGATAATGATGAAATCAAGAAATATTTCAAAAAGAGTTGCCTTAATATGGTTTATTCTTCTGTCGCTGTTAATTAGTGGATGTTCTAAGGACGTATACGTTTTTTCTTCATTTCATGAGCCGGCGGATGAGGGGCTGAGATTGCTATATAGTTATGATGGCTATAAGTGGAACGACTTAAACCATGTTTTTCTTAAGCCGGGTGTGGGTGAACAGAAGATCATGCGTGATCCTTCTATAGTCAGGGGGCCTGACGGAACCTATCACCTTGTATGGACAACGGGATGGAAGGGAACTAAGGGCTTTGGTTACGCGAGCTCTAAGGATCTGATCCACTGGACAGATGAGCGGTCGATAGAAGTGATGGCAAAGGAACCGGAAACAGTGAATGTCTGGGCTCCCGAACTTTTTTACGATGATGAAGGCGGACAGTTCATCATCATCTGGGCTTCAACTATCCCGTTTCGTTTTCCTAAGGGAAAGGAGGAGGAGAACAATAACCACCGGATGTATTATACCACTACGAAAGATTTCAAGACGTTCAGTGAATCGAAGTTATTCCTTGATCCCGGCTTTAGCGTAATTGACTGTGTTATTTTGAAAGAAGGCAAGGGTAAATACGTGCTGGTATTGAAGGACAATACACGTCCTAACCGGAACATTAAAGTGGCTTCTAGTAATAATCCTCTTGGTCCCTATAAAGACGTATCTGAGGCTTTTACTGAAAAACTGACAGAAGGGCCTGCAGTGGTTCATCCTGGTAAAGAATGGCTGATCTATTATGATTCCTACGGAACGAAAAAATATGGGGCTGTGAAGACATACGATTTCAGGACTTTTGAGGATGTATCAAAACAGGTGCTTGTTCCCGAAGGGCATAAGCATGGAACTATTTTTAAAGTAACCAGGGCGCTATTGAATACGTTGAAGAAGGAAGCGGGGAAATGAGTTGCGGGTTGCGGGTTGTGAGTTGCGGGTCGTGAGGAAAAGTATATAGTATCAAGATATAAGTATCAGGTAGCAAGATATATATATTGCGGCTTGATGTAAAGAATAAGTGCAAAATAAGGAACAACTATTGGGCTGGAAGCAAAAAGTGGGAAGCTGATTGCTGATAGCCGAAAGCTGATAGCAAAAATGAGAAACAGGACAAAACAGATAAGCATATTGACAGCTTTGTTGATAGGCGTTAGTGGTGCCGCTGTGCGGGCGCAGGATACGGTAAGGTATACGGGGGCAACACTGTCTAATGTGGATTATCATCACGGACAGTTGAGCCCGGCGGTTGGAGTACACAATATTCAGGTATTCAGGGCTAACAGGGAGCACGCTGAAATGGCGGGCGGAATGAACTGGACGTATAACCATCAGCCCATGCTGGCTTACTGGAATAATACTTTTTACCTGGAGTTTCTGAGTAATCCGGTTGGCGAGCACATTCCTCCCGGTCAGACTTTCCTCCTTACATCGAAAGACGGGTACAGCTGGTCTGCACCTCTTTCCGTGTTTCCGGTTTACAGGATTCCCGACGGCACGGTAAAAGAGGGTTATCCTGGCGTAGCAAAGGATCTTGATGCGGTAATGCATCAACGAATGGGATTCTATGTGTCTAAGAAGAACAGGCTGCTGGTTTTAGGATATTACGGAATTGCAATGGATGCGAAGGATGATCCTAATGATGGAAAAGGGATCGGCCGTGTAGTAAGGGAAATATATCCCGATGGAAAATTCGGCCCCATATATTTCATCCGCAACAATTCTACCTGGAAATTAAAGAAAGGCGACTTCCCGTTTTATACAAAAAGTAAGGATAAAGGCTTCGTTGAAGCATGTAACGAATTGATGGCTAATAAGCTGATGGTACAGCAATGGGTGGAAGAGGCAGATAGAAATGACCCTCTTATCAGCCTGCAGCGCCCTGTGAAAGCATTTAGCTTTTATCATTTAAACGACGGTCGTGTGGTAGGTTTATGGAAACATGCGCTCACCTCAATCTCAAATGATGGAGGAAAGACCTGGGCGTATAACCCTTTACGTGCTCCCGGTTTTGTAAATAGTAATGCCAAGATCTGGGGACAACGTACATCTGACGGACGTTTTGCTACGGTATATAATCCTTCAGAGTTTCGCTGGCCGCTGGCAGTATCCACAAGTGATAACGGCTTGGAATATAAAGACCTTCTTCTGGTGAATGGAGAGATTTCGCCGATGCGTTATGGCGGAAATTATAAGTCGTATGGCCCCCAGTATGTGAGAGGTATTGCAGAAGGCAACGGAACGCCCCCTGATAAAAATATGTGGGTAACATATAGTATGAACAAGGAGGATATGTGGGTGGCCAGAGTTCCTGTTCCGGTAGTTTCAAAGGTAACCAGTCAGGTGAACGAGGACTTCAATCAGATAGCGGATGGAAAGGAGCTTAACTACTGGAATGTATATAGTCCGCTTTGGGCAACGGTGAAAATAGAAAAGGGAGCCGACGGAGCAAAATCGCTCATTTTAAGGGATAAAGACCGTTACGACTATGCGAAAGCCGAGCGGGTAATTCCGGCAGCGAAGAAAGGTACTGTTGAATTTTCGATCACCGCGGCGCAAAATGATAAAGGTTTATTGCACATTGAGTTTCAGGATGCGAAAGGGGCGGCAGCTATCCGGCTGATCTTTGATGCCGACAGCATGCTTAAGACGAAGGCCGGATACAGAAATTCTGGCGTAACCAAATATGAGCCGGGCAGAGAGTATAAGGTTCGGGTCGACTATAATGTGAATACCCGCTCTTATTCGATCTCAGTAAATGGTCAGAGCAAAGGGACAAAGATCTTTTTTGCTCCGGTGGCATCGGTCGAGAGGATTGTTTTCAGAACGGGTGAGGTAAGGCGTTTCCCTGATGCGGACACTCCTACGGACCAGGACTTTGATCTTGATAAACCCGGAGAGCCGGCGCCGGAAGCCATATATTCTATTAAATCTTTTAAAACCGGCATATAGAATGAGAGTAAACACGATCTTCTTTGTAATTGCAGCGTTCTTCCTGTTATCTGAAGCGCAGGCAGAAGTTGTTCTGCCGAGAGTACTGGGGCATAACATGGTTT
>DALYUO010000101.1:3530-3961 GCA_031981225.1 Pararcticibacter sp. | reverse complement strand
AGGGATAAACCAGTTTGTATCTGGGGAACAGCAGTGGCAGGAGAGAAGGTTAGTGTAACGTTTTCAGGGCAGAGAAAGGAAACAATAGCTGATGTAGCAGGCAAGTGGAAAGTTTTGCTTGATCCAATGAACGCTTCATCTGAAGGGCGTGAAATGATCATTGCCGGATCGAATACTATAAAGCTTGAGAACATCCTTGTTGGTGAAGTCTGGCTGTGTTCAGGCCAGTCGAACATGGAATTCACTATGCGAAAAAGCAGCAAAATGAAGCGTCCTGATGTCGCCGGACAGAATCCGGTGGATGAATTGCAGTACGCTAAAAATCCTGCAATAAGGATCTTTCTCGTGAACAGGAAAGAACTCGCAAAACCGGATTCCCTTCACCGCGGCTGGAGCATTGCCCGGGATTCGGCGCTAAGGGTGTTTTCAGC
>DALYUO010000101.1:1896-3520 GCA_031981225.1 Pararcticibacter sp. | reverse complement strand
TTTCTTTGCCAAAGAGCTAAACAACCGTCTTCATGTTCCCGTTGGGGTAATTTCTTCTGCTGTCCCCGGAAGCGCGATAGAGCCATGGATTCCAGTAGAAGCTTTTGGTAACTGCACTTTTTTTGACAACTATAAGGTTCATAACGATCCGGGAAAGTTTTATACTCCAATGATTCGTCCACTTGTGCCTTTCACTCTTAAAGGGTTTCTATGGTACCAGGGGGAAACGAACTGCTTTCTTAATGAAAGGGTCGACTACACCCATAAAATGGAAACCTTGATCAATCGGTGGCGAAGCGACTGGGGTGATAAAAGTCTTCCCTTTTACTATGTTCAGATAGCTCCTTTTAAGTATTCTGAATCAAAAGATAATAAAATTGTACTCAATAAGGAATCGTTACCCGAATTCAGAGAAGCGCAGGCTGCAGCTTTAAAAATACCGAACACCGCCATGATCATTACTGCCGATCTGGCTGATAATCTCAGCGATATTCATCCTTCTTATAAATGGGAGGTCGGCAGACGGCTGGCACTTCTTGCCCTTGCACGCGATTATGGATTTAAGGAAATTGTAAGTACCGGTCCTGTTTATCATGGAATGAAAATAAAGGGTAATAAGGTAGAACTGAGCTTCAGCTCTGTGGGAGGGGGCCTCGTCAGTAAGGACGGCAAGACATTGTCAGATTTTCTTATCGCGGGAAAGGATAAGAAATTCGTTCCTGCGCAGGCTGAAATAAAAGGAAATAAAGTAATCGTTTCGTCTAATGCGGTTAATAAGCCCGTTGACGTACGTTTTGCTTGGACAGAAACAGCTCAGCCCAATTTTTATAATAAGGAAGGTCTGCCTGCGCAACCTTTCAGAACCGATAATATTTTAACCGGTCAGTTTAAACCAGATATTAAAAATTAATGCAATCTACGATCAGCAATCAGCGCGCCAGGGGAAGCAATCAGCAATCAGCTGTCAGCAATCAGCTTTTTATGGAGGGCAATCAGCAATCAGTAATCAGCTTTCAGCTTTTTGCTTTCAACTTTCAACTTTCAACTTTCCACCCTTCGCTTTCCGCTTTAAGCTTTTAGCAATCAGCTTTTTGCTTTTCGCTTTCAGCTCCCTAAGGGCGCAGGAAACCCAGAAACAATACTTATCCGGTACCGGAAACGACCATACCGTGAAATGGGATTTCTTTTGCACGGAAGGAAGAAATTCTGGTAAATCGAGTAAGATAGAAGTGCCATCAAACTGGGAGTTGCAGGGCTTTGGTAAATACAACTACGGCTTCGACAAAGATTCGGTGAGAGGCAAAGAAAAAGGACTTTATAAATACACTTTCAAGGTTCCGGCTGCATGGAACGGCAAAAAGGTGAATATTGTATTTGAAGGCTCTATGACCGATACGGAGGTTAAGATCAATGGTACGACAGCTGGAGAAATTCATCAGGGATCCTTCTATGCATTCAGATATGATATCAGCAAGCTGTTAAAATATGGTTCCTCCAATCGCCTTGAAGTAACAGTCGCTAAGCACTCAGCAAACCAGTCGGTAAATGAGGCTGAAAGGAAAGCCGATTACTGGATATTCGGAGGGATATTCAGGCCTGTTTATCTGGAAGCTTTGCCTGCGTC
>DALYUO010000101.1:461-1845 GCA_031981225.1 Pararcticibacter sp. | reverse complement strand
GGGCGGCTAAGGCATCCGTTCAGCTATATTCAGCCGATGGACAGAAATTTGGGAATGAAATATCTTCGCCTGTTAAAAATACCTCTTCTGAGGTGCTTCTAACGGGCAATTTCGGCTCTCCAAAGCTCTGGTCGCCTGAATTTCCTAACTTGTATAAGGCAGTTTTTACGCTGTATGACAATGGAAAGCCCATTCATTCTTTTACTCAAAAGACAGGGTTCCGTACTATAGAAGTGAAAGAACGCGATGGGGTGTTTATAAATGGGGTAAAGATTAAATTTAAGGGAGTAAACCGTCATTCTTTCTGGCCGTCGTCGGGCAGGACAACCAGCAAGAAGATCAGTATTGCCGATGTGAACCTGATGAAGGATATGAACATGAACGCGGTACGCATGTCGCATTACCCTCCGGATAGCCATTTTCTGGATGTTTGTGATTCTCTTGGATTATTTGTCATGGATGAGCTCGCCGGGTGGCATGGACACTACGATACTCCCACCGGTACAAAGCTGCTCAAGGAAATGATGATCCAGGATGTGAACCATCCTTCAATTGTTTTCTGGTCGAACGGAAATGAAGGAGGCCACAACCGTGAACTCGATCATTTATTCGCAGAACTGGATATTCAGAAACGCCCCATGGTTCACCCCTGGGAGGATTTTAATGGTTTTGACACACAGCACTACCGCGAGTATAACTACGGAATTTCCAATTATATGCATGGCCATAGTATCGTAATGCCTACCGAATTTTTGCATGGCGTATACGATGGCGGTCATGGCGCGGGGTTGGAAGATTATTGGAACGAAATGTTGAATTACCCGCTTTCTGCCGGTGGTTTCCTGTGGGACTTTGCAGATCAGGGAGTGGTGAGGACAGACAAGAATGGTATTCTGGATACAGATGGAAGTCGCGGTGCCGACGGCATTGTGGGTCCCTACCATGAGAAGGAGGGCAGCTTCTTTACTATTAAGGAGGTCTGGAGTCCGGTATTTTTCGAACGCAGGGAAATGACCGAAGGCTTTGATGGCGGATTCAATGTAGAAAATCGATATTACTATACCAACCTTAAACAGTGCAGCTTTACCTGGAAGCTGCTTAACCTGAAGACGAAGGCATCGAAAACGGGAACTGCCGGATCTCCGGACATAAAGCCTTTTGAGAAAGGAAAGCTGGACATAGCCCTTCCTTCCGACTGGAGAAGTTTCGATGTTCTGTACATCACCGCTACAGATCCCCATAAAAGGGAATTGTTCACATCAAGCTTCCCGATTACATTGCCTGCTAAAGAAGCCGCTGGATTGGTAGTGAAGGAGGGCAAAGGAGAGGTTTCTGTGGCCGAGTCAGACTCCCTTTACAATGTTAAGGCGAATGGAATCAACCT
>DALYUO010000101.1:0-451 GCA_031981225.1 Pararcticibacter sp. | reverse complement strand
AGCAAAAGCACCGGAGTACTTAAGAAAGTTCAGAATGATGCGGGAATAATCCCCTTTAATAATGGCCCGGTAATTCAGGAGGGAGCGAATAACTTTAGTGGTATTACATCCCGGAGAGATGGTGATAATTTAATCATTGAGTCGACCTTCAATCGTAAAACTTCGTATAACACACTTCAGTGGACGATATATCCTTCGGGCTGGGTGAAGCTTGGCGTGAAGTACTTTCCTGCAGAATATCTTACGGACTTCGCCGGCGTTAATTTCTCGTTCCCTGAAAATAAAATGAAAGGGGTGGAGTATATGGGAAGAGGCCCTTACCGGGTTTGGAAAAACCGGATAAAAGGCAATCAGTTTGGCGTTTGGAAAAAGGATTACAATAGCACGGAGACCGGTGAAAGTTGGGTATATCCTGAATTTAAAGGATATCATTCTAACATGTACTGGTGTA
>DALYUO010000100.1:8929-17103 GCA_031981225.1 Pararcticibacter sp. | reverse complement strand
AAATGGAATCCATATTTGGCGCTGGAGGGGGCATAGTTATTCAATATCAGCTTTCCAATCATATCGGTGTGCAACGGTTTGGGAGAAGCGGCAGACAATACGGCTGACTGGTGACTTAGCGCTATACAGGGCTGATTTTCAAGATAGCAGGCCCATGCCGAAACCGGTTCAAAGTCGTTAATCACAAGATCGTACTTCTCGACAGGAAGCGAATTAATGCTTTTTGCCAGCTTACGAAGGTTTGCTTTCATCAGGGTTTTCCAGAGGTTTACCCCACCCGACTTCCCAAATATGAAACTAAGCCCGCGAAACGGTAGAATCAAATCACCCTGAATGCCACTTATCAGCACGTCGACTTTCGCAATCTTTTCCAGACAGGGCACAACATCCATAGCCCGGCTTAGGTGGCCGTTGCCGGTACCCTGAATGGCATACAATATCTTCGTCATATTCTAAGCTGGTTCTTTTAATGTAAAAAGAACGACTTCATTCCTACTCTGAAGAGACGTATCCTGATATAGTAAAACAGCAATAAAGGATTTAAACTGACTTTCATAATGCTTCTTTTACTATGCAAGATACCCTGCAGGTATTAATATATCGTTTTGCTAATGTGATGATTACATTAAGCCGACCCGCCTGGAAAGAAAGTTCCCGTAATAACAGTTATTGCGTGCCCCGACATCAGCACCCTGTCGCCTTCGTACTTTAATTTGAGCTCTCCGCCGCGAGCTGAAGCCTGATAAGCGAAGAATTCATTTTTGTTGTACTTCCCGGCATAATAAGGCACAAGAGCACAGTGCGATGATCCCGTGACCGGATCTTCATCTATGCCGTGCAGTGGCGCAAAAGTGCGCGAAATAAAATCATAAGGAGATCCTTCATCAGCAGGGCTCGTTACTATCACTATGTCATACTCTCTAAGACCTGCAAAATCGGGATTTAAAGAAATTACATCTTCTGCATTTTCAAGCTCTACGATATAGCGATCCTTTGCAAACGCAACATGCACTGGTTCTACCTGCAGTGCCTTGCTTACCTCTTCGGGCAGAATTGCAGGATTATTGAGAGAGGCTGGAAAGTTAAGCTCGATCCACTCACCAGATAGAGTGGCTGTAAGCACTCCGCTCCGCGTATTAAAAGAAGCTGTTTCAGATTTATCCAGAATGCCTTGTTCCCAAAGAATATGCGCGGTAGCCAGGGTTGCATGACCGCAAAGGTCTATCTCTACAGTAGGTGTAAACCATCTCAAATCAAAGCCTTCTGCTGCTTTTACAACAAAAGCTGTTTCTGCAAGATTGTTTTCTGCGGCGATTGCCTGCATAGTCTCCATGCTTAGTTCTTCATCTGGGAGACAAATAGCGGCCGGATTTCCTCTGAAAGGTTTATCAGTAAAAGCGTCCACCTGAAAAAACGGAATTTTTCTCATTACTTTCTATTTACGATACCGGATTTAAATGTCTAAGATAAGTACTTATAACAGCAAAAAAAGAAGAGACTGTCTCCACTACGGGACAGCCTCTTCTTTTTTACACAATACTAACAAGTGCCAGATCGTTATTTAATTTCTATCTGACGGGCCATGCTCTTCGCTTCTTCTTTTTTAGCTACATCGATCTTCAGCACACCGTCATGATATTCCGCTTCGATATGTGCATCATCGGCACTTTCGGGCAGTGCAAACGAACGAACAAAAGAAGTATAGTTAAATTCGCGTTTGTTATACTTCCTGTTCTTTTCAGCATTTTCAGACTTCTGCTCAACGGATATGGTCAGAATATTCCTGTCAAGCTGAATTCTGAAGTCCTCCTTCTTCAGTCCCGGAGCAGCAAGTTCAATGTTGTAATGATCCTGGGTCTCACAGATGTTCACAGCGGGAACTCTTGATACCATCCTGTCCGAAAAGAAGGAATCGTTAAAGAAAGATTCAAAAATGTCATCAATCCCTGGGACTAATGCATTGCTGTTTTTTCCGTTGTTAAATTTAACCAGTGACATAGCTTTGTCCTCCTTAAATTTATCTTTTTGAAAAATCAATCGCTAAAGGAGCATCAAAAAAAATGCCAGTCACGCAACCTTACCACAACCTGCACAAAAGACGTTACTATCCTGAAAAACTGACATTTACACTATCGATAAACAATCAAAAAGGCAGGCTGGCTGTCATTTTTGCAATGTTCATTTTTGGATGGGAGTTTCATCTATCAGCCTGTCGAGGCCTAACAACGATAGCCCGATCATCAGCCTTAATGCGTTGTATGAATTTTGTTTATACAGTGGATCATTAATCCCATGCTCGGCAAAACCGGCACATAACAGAGGGATAAGTTCAACAGGAATCCCCGTCTCGTTAACATTCTCATCTGTCCGGAATAAGACAATGTCTTTTTGTTCCGGAAAAAACACATTACCCACATCGCCGGCCCGAATTTCGAGAAAGTTCAATAAGCTTCTCTGTGAGATGACCGGAATATTACCCTCTAGCAGGTAAAAATCCAAAGTACCGTTCTCATATATCTCGAGTACCTTATGTTGCACCGACGATAAGAAAGTTTTATCCATTGCCATAATGATCAGGCAGCTAAGCCTTCCCTGGACTGAAGGAAGGCCAGAAAGCTATAGTATTCCTTATTGATATCTTTCCACAGCTCTTCTGCTTCTGACAATTCCTTCTCTTTCAAAAAGCGATCGCCGGAGAGTGCTTTACTGATCTTTAAACTTAAATATAGTGACTCAACCCTTATTACTTCTTCGCCAAGCTTGCGCAGATGTTGTGTAGTTTCCATAGTTCCTGATTTTAACCCGCCCTTCAATATTCTTTTAAATCACAGGCTTAGTGTTGTTTAAGCAATGATGATGCCAGATTTTACATTCCGTAGCGAAGGGAGCAATGACTTAAATTAATAATTACGTAGGTTTGTGTATTCCTGTCTTAACGCGGGGACGAAGAACAATTAACCAACCATTAATATCAATGAACACGTACATTAAAAGATCACTTTTATTCGCTATTGTACTCGGGCATCTCATTTTGATGCCATGGTATACTGAAGCGAAAGTAACATTGCCTGCATTTTTTAGCAATAACATGGTTCTGCAGCAAAAAGACAACGCTCCGCTCTGGGGTTCTGCCGATTCAAAGAAAGACGTAAAAATCAGAACCTCCTGGAACAACAAAAGTTACACAGCCAGACCCGATAGCAAAGGAAACTGGAAGATCGCTGTCAGCACGCCTTCTTACGGCGGCCCCTATTCTATTACTTTCGACGACGGGGAAACACTCACTTTAAGCAACATCCTTATCGGCGAAGTATGGGTTTGTTCAGGCCAGTCCAATATGGAGATGCCTTTGGCCGGTTGGGGAAAGATCAATAATTATGAGAAGGAGATAGAGGCAGCCAACTTTCCTCAAATACGTTTACTGCAGGTGCAAAAAGCAACCAGTACCAGTCCTCTTAGCGACGTAAAGGTTGACGGAGGAAGCTGGCAACTATGCTCCCCAGGTACCGTTGAAAACTTTTCCTCTGTTGCCTATTTCTTTGCAAAGAATATCTACGAAAGTAAGCATATCCCAATCGGACTGATCCATACATCATGGGGCGGAACCATTGCTGAGGCATGGACAAGCGGGCCCTCTTTAAAGAAGATGTCTGATTTCTCTCCTGCTGTGCAGAAAATGGAGAACGACCGCAACAGCGATGGAAGCGAAGAAGTAAAGTTCCAGGACGCACTTAAAGTATGGATGGCAGCGTTAAACGCAAAAGATCAGGGCTATGAAGGCGGCAAGGCGGTATGGGCAGCTGCCGGGCAGGATGTATCCGCCTGGCAAACAATGACCTTGCCAGCTACCTGGGAAAGCGCCGGCTTAGGCGAGTTCGACGGGATTGTCTGGTTCCGCAAAACATTTAACGTTCCTTCGGCATGGGCCGGAAAGGATTTAACCTTAAGCCTTGGTCCTATTGATGATAATGATCATACCTTTTTTAACGGAGCAGAAATCGGAAAGACGGAAGGCTGGGATAAACCCCGTACCTATACTATTCCTGGTAACTTAGTGAAAGAAGGCGAAAACTCTGTTACCGTGAGAGTATATGACGGAAGTGGCAACGGAGGAATCTATGGAGAAGCAAAAAAAGTCTTTGTAAAGAACGCGTCGGGTGAAAAGGTGGAACTTGCCGGTGAATGGAAATTCAGGAAAGGAGCATCTTTAAACGATCTGCCTTCTATGCCCGTTGCTAATACCGGGCCCAACAGGCCGACGGTTTTGTACAACGCCATGATTAACCCTATCGTTCCATATGCCATAAGAGGGGCAATCTGGTATCAGGGAGAAAGCAATGCCAGCCGTGCCTATCAGTACCGCGAGCTTTTCCCCTTAATGATAAGCGACTGGCGCAAAAGCTGGAACAGAGGCGACTTCCCTTTCTACTTTGTTCAGCTGGCAAATTTCATGAAACCTAACGATCTGCCGGTAGAGTCGGAATGGGCCGAGCTTCGGGAAGCGCAGAAGATGACCCTTTCTTTACCGAATACCGGAATGGCGGTTACTACCGACATCGGCGATGAAAAGGACATCCATCCAAAGAACAAACAGGAGGTTGGCAGGCGCCTTGCCCTTATTGCCAGGGCCAATGTTTATAATGAGAAGATTGCATATTCGGGACCTTTATACGAATCGAATAAAATTGAGAACAACACTATCCGACTCAGTTTCAAGCATACTGACAAAGGCTTAAACGCAAAGGAGGGAAATGAGTTAAAGGGATTTGCTATTGCGGGAAGTGACCAAAAATTCTATTGGGCTCAGGCAAAGATCGTTGGAAATACGGTTGTCGTTTCAAGCCCTCAGGTTCCTAATCCTGTTGCAGTAAGATATAATTGGGCGAATAACCCATCAGGGAATTTGTATAACGGAGCCGGACTTCCTGCCTCTCCTTTTCGTACAGATGACTGGAAGGGAATAACCTCCGGAAAAAAATAAGACTGCTAGTGTTAAGTTATACGTAATAAGTCGTAAGTTTTATGTATAAATCGAATGAGAGCCTTCGCTTTATAAGAAAACAATAAGTCATTTTACCTTTAACATAACACTAGTTAAGAACGGATGTCTTTGCAAGCGTCCTGCCACAAAGACATCTGTTCTTAATTTCTTTTCTCTGCAAAGCTGTTGACCATGCTGTTGTGCAGGGTCCTGGCACTCCAAAATCCGCTGGCTATGATCCGTCGGATGGTAAATAAAGGATCGGCATCGTCTCTCTTAGTAGCAAGGATAAACGCTGCTTTCATACCTCTCTTCTCTAATTCGGGAATAGCTTCCTTGTTCCACAAACCGAAAGGATATGCAAAATACTCTATCTCTTTCCCGGTGATCTCTTTCAAAGTTTTCGTTGGCTTCTCTATCTGAGTTACCCAGTCGTCTCCCTGATACTTTTTCACATTGTGATGATCCCAGGTATGGCTTCCAATCGTATTTCCTTCTTCCGACAATTGCTTTACCTGATCACGGGTCATGTAATTGGGACGGCCTAGCGAGACAGTCATGATAAAATACACCGCCTTAAATCCATATTTCTTTAACTCAGGGTTTGCAATCACAAACTGATTCTCTTCATTGTCGTCAAATGTGATCATAACCGGTTTTGAAGGCAATGGATCGCCATACAAAAGATAGTTGTACACCTGCTCGGGAAGAACAGAATGATAGCCACTATCCGCCAGCATTTTTATATGCTCCTTAAATGTACTTACCGGAACAATGTAATCTTTGGCGCCTTTTGAATCTTTGGGTTTCCAGTCGCGTATCTGGTGATAACACAGAACAGGGACTTGTTTGCGTGCTAGTATGGTTGCAGCGTCAGCAGGTACGCGATGCTTATCAGATGAAACAGCTGTTTCTGCAGTTGTTGCAGAAGAATCGCTTTTTGTCGAATCAGCCTGGTCGGAGGAAGCATTTTTAACGTCTTGCTGGCAGGAAATGGTAAATAGAATTAAGCAAGGAGATAGAACACAAGTAAGGAATTTCTTTATCATCAGTATCAATAAAGCTGCAAAATAGCATAAAGCATTTCTTTAAGCAAACCGATACAGAAAATATCGGGGAAAGTTCCGGACCTCTACCACCTTTCTTCAAATATGCGAGGGGAATGGTTCGGGATGAGAGCATATTGACAGCACGGTGAGTGCACGGTGAGTGCACGTTTTACCGGGAAAAGGTGCACTCACCGTGCTCTCACTGTGCACTCACCGTGCACTCACCCCGAAGCGTTCCGGAGCAAGGGTAGAATAAATCTCCTATCCTTCTTACATCATTCCAGAGTAAGACTCTCGATAATCGCCAGGGTTTACTCTTTTGACCTCAGACGTCTGTTATGCTGATCCAGATAAAGAGATTGAGGATCCAAAGTCTCTCCCTTCCCCTTCCCTTCTACGAAATCTACCGGGTCAGTAATCCATTCAGTCCCAGGCTCCCAGGCTGAGGTGCGCACATCGGGTTTATTTCCTGAAGTCCCTATAACATAACCATATCGCCCTTGCTGGGTTTGTACGGCCTGAGCCTGAGAGCCATTACTATTCAGATTCCAGTATACACTATGGGCCCCGGTAATTCCGTGAATTGCCGATCCACCCCATTTACGCCAGCCAGCAGCAAAGAAACTATTTTCCACGGTGCAACAATCAAACAGGTTTGAATGACTGAAGTGCATATGATGATCGCTGCCGCTGCCGCTGGTCTTTTCATGTCCCGACATGCCAGTCTGCCTCCCTGAATCTTTATCAAGACAGTGAAGGAATACGTTGCCCGACGCCGTCATGCCCGACAATACGAATCCATGCCTGCTGAACTCAGCAACACAGTCCTTAATAAGGGTTTCGTTACCCATAATCCGGTACATGTAGCCATTCCCGCCGCCGCCGCCATATTGCGACTTTTTAAAACTGCATTCTATAATGCTGATATTTTTTGTTTGAGAAACCTTTATACCGTTTGAAAGAATATGAGCATGTGAACTATTTCCTGCTGGACAATAAGACGCCACCTTACAGATCCAGCCGTTGGATACCTTCTCCATGGCAATGGCCCATGAATCGTGACTTTGATAAGAGGGATTCTCTCTGATCTTATAAGATTCTTCCGTCCAGTCACCATCTCCAAAGATCTGTAGGTTCCCTATTGACAAGTTTTCAATGCCTACTTCCCTCAACATAGCAGGGGCTTTAGATACGCCCGCCTTCTGAGCCATCTTCAATGTATAGCGAATCGGGATATCGATCGTCAATTCATTTGAAGCAGAATTAACTTTCACTATTTCGCGGTAGTACTTCTGCCCACCCAGTTGCCGGCCCATATCTTTCCAGTATTTAAGCATGTGGTGTTCTGCTATCCATTCGTTATCAATTTCATTGCTGATGAAAACCATGTCGCCGGGTTTAAAGCCATCTGTACTCTGTACGGGAATTATCAATGAAGGGCTTAGCAGATCTTTGGTGATTAGCTGTTTTCCCTGCACAAGCGGCGGGGGAGAGTTTGCAGGTGCGATTCTCACAATCGCTTTACTACGCATAGACACTGAACTGTTAAGTATAAATGTCTTTTCCGACCCGGCTCCTTTTAACACTACATTCGAATGCGCCAGAATTAAGCAGTAGCTCTTGCCAGCGGCAACACTTACCTTGTAAGTACCTTCAGGCAGATAGACAACGCAGCCACCCTTTACAGAACCGGCATCATCGATTGCCTCTTGGAGCGCAGAAGTAACATCCTGTCTCCCGGTATTGTCGGCATTGTATGGCGATTTAGTGACATCAATCACCGTTTTAAAATCAGAAGGTATTTCCTTTTCTCCCCGGTGATATCCTGCGTATGAAAAGTCCTGAATAAGCATATCAGAATAAAAGTTCTTATCCTCCGACGGCTTCCAGTCTGCTGGATAGAGCTCACTCCTCCATGTCTGGGCATTTAATTGATTTATCGCGCAGCTCGTAAAAATTATCGATAAGAACAGCCACTTCTTCATATTGCAATGCTTTATTCGCCAAATGTACATCATTTTGCTTCTTGTTATTTCTTCTGATAATTTTCAATTATATCTTATATTTACGGTGTGAAAGTCCTCTGCTACCTATTTAGCCTGATGGTATTTGTAATGAGCTTTATGCCCTGCGCGGATACATTT
>DALYUO010000100.1:8147-8899 GCA_031981225.1 Pararcticibacter sp. | reverse complement strand
CCAGCAAGCAGGATTCTGCTGTCAATCATGAATCCTCTTCTCCTGAGGCCCACATGAATGACCTTTGTTCACCTTTTTGTCAGTGCACTTGCTGCACCACTCCTGCGGCTACCAGAATTTCGGTATTTTCTATTCACCTTCCTATGAGTGCCGAATTCGAATTTGCAGGGCATATTCCTGGGGACATCCGAACTATTCCGATCACCGTATGGCAACCGCCGAAGCTTGCTTAAGCCCCTTTCATTTTAGCAATCCTCTATTTTTTACTTAACAAGATATTTTCCTCCAAGGAAGGTATTGCAATTAATTAAGTCTGAATGTTTGACAGAATCATTGCGTTCTCGATCAACAACAAGTTGATAACAGGCGCTTTTGTAATACTGCTGATCATAGCGGGGGTTTATTCCGCTACTCAGCTGCCCATCGATGCACAACCTGATATAACCAATAATCAGGTGCAGATTATAACACAGGCGCCTGCACTTGGCGCGCAGGAAGTGGAGCAGAATATCACTGCACCTATCGAACTGGCCATCGCTAATATCCCGGCAGTGATTGAAAAGCGTTCCATTTCAAGATCAGGATTATCGGTAATTACGGTTGTGTTTAAGGACAATACCGATATTTATCTTGCCCGGCAGCAGGTGAACGAGCAGTTGAAGGAGGCAGAGGAAACCATTCCTGAAGGTTCCGGCCGACCTGTTCTGGCGCCGGTTACCACCGGGCTCGGCGAAATTTATCAGTATGTAATT
>DALYUO010000100.1:7084-8137 GCA_031981225.1 Pararcticibacter sp. | reverse complement strand
AATTCATACGAAGCCGGGGTATGAAGACAAATATACTGCCACTGATCTCCGAACTATCCAGGACTGGATTGTGCGAAGGCAGCTGGCAGGAACGCCCGGCATTGCCGAAGTAAGCGGCTGGGGCGGCTACGTGAAGCAATATGAAATTTCATTAAACAACGAAAGGCTGAACAGCCTGAACATCACGATCAGTGATATTTATACAGCCCTTAAAAAAAACAACCAGAACACCGGCGGCTCTTATATTGAGCAACGGAGTAATCTTTACTTCATCCGCGGCCTTGGGCAAGTCAAAACACTGTCGGACATAGAACAGATCGTTGTAAGGAAGAGCGGAGCTGCAACAGTGCTGATACGCGATGTGGCAGACGTTCAATTTGGCAGCGCTAACCGGTATGGCGCGGTAACCCGAAACGGCGAGGGTGAAGTTGTTGCAGGTGTGGCGCTCATGCTGAAGGGAGAGAACTTTAACGAGGTGATCAAAAATGTAAAAGAGAAGATGGAGCAGATCAGCAAGTCTCTTCCCGAAGGCGTGATCATTGAACCTTTTATTGACCGGACAGAACTAGTGGGCAGAGCGATGGGTACCGTTGAGAAAAACCTGATTGAAGGAGGTCTGATTGTGGTCTTCGTTCTGGTTCTGCTGCTTGGAAACCTGAGAGCCGGACTCGTCGTTGCTTCGGTCATTCCGCTGGCTATGTTGTTTGCCATTACCCTGATGCACCTTTTCGGAGTATCAGGTAACCTGATGAGCCTGGGAGCTATCGATTTCGGACTTATCGTAGATGGCGCCGTCATCATCGTGGAGGCTATTGTTCATCGTGTTACGGGCGGTGCATCGTTCAGAGGAACAGCGAAACTGACGCAAAAACAGATGGATCACGAAGTGTACTCGGCGGCATCGAAGATCAGGGATAGTGCGGCCTTTGGCGAAATCATTATCCTCATTGTTTATCTGCCGCTATTCGCATTGGCAGGTATTGAGGGCAAAATGTTCAGACCGATGGCCCAAACCGTTACGTTCGCCATACTTGGCGCTTTCATCCTTTCGCT
>DALYUO010000100.1:4262-7074 GCA_031981225.1 Pararcticibacter sp. | reverse complement strand
ACGTCCCAATGGCCAGCGCCCTCTTTTTAAGCAAAAAGACGCAACACAAGCGCAACATTTCGGACCGCTTAATGGACGGACTGTACCGCTGGTATGCACCGCTTCTGGCTGCAGTCTTAAAGGCAAAAAAACTCACGCTTCTGTTATCCGCTGCCCTACTGGCCCTTGCATTATGGGTGTTTTCTAATATGGGCGGCGAATTTATACCCACACTCGAAGAAGGGGACCTGACGGTCGAGATCAGCATGATGCAGGGAACTTCTCTGACGCGCGTAGTGGAAACATTCGGCAAAGCAGAAAAGCTGTTGAAGAAGAACTTCCCCGAGATACGTCAGGCGGTGACACGGATCGGAAGCGCCGAAATACCAACCGACCCCATGCCTGTGGAACGGGGCGATATGATGTTATCTATGATACCTAAGGATGAATGGAAAACAGCAATTACAAGGGAGGAGATGATGGAAAAAATAGAAGAAACCCTCAAAGACATCCCGGGAATTAATGTAGAAGTAACGCAGCCCATGCAAATGCGGTTCAACGAGCTGATGACCGGGATCAGGCAGGACGTGGCTGTCAAAATATTCGGCGACGACATGGACGTTCTTTCTGCTCAGGCAGATAAAGCGGCAAAAATGATCGCTGGGGTGAATGGAGTGAGCGAGCCGATAGTGGAGCAGGTTAGCGGACTTCCTCAGATAGTGGTGAACTACGACCGCAGTAAAATCGCACAGTATGGATTAAATATCGAAGATGTGAATACCGCAATCAGCACTGCTTTTGCAGGGCAGGTAGCAGGCGCGGTATTTGAAGGCGAAAAAAGGTTCGAAATTGTCATCCGCCTGAGCAGGGAGCTCCGTGAAGATGTCACTAATATAGAAAACCTGTATATCGCTTTGCCTTCGGGAAACCGTGTACCTTTAAGCCAGATTGCAGATATAAAGATTGAGGAAGCGCCCTCGCAGATAAGCCGCGAAGATGGTAAGCGGAGGATCTATGTAAGTTTTAATGTCAGGAACAGAGACGTTGAAAGCGCAGTGGATGAAATTCAGAAAATTCTCAATGAAGGTCTTCAGTTACCCGCAGGATACTACGTTACCTATGGAGGGCAGTTCGAAAACCTGAAGGCGGCCCAGCAAAGGCTGGCGCTGGCAGTACCGGCGGCCCTGCTGCTGATATTCATCCTGCTCTTTTTCACCTTCCATTCTTTAAAACAAAGCCTGCTGATCTTTTCGGCCGTGCCCTTATCTGCCATCGGGGGCGTCTTTGCTTTATGGATAAGGGACATGCAGCATATCGGCAGGAGTTGGATTCATTGCCCTTTTCGGGGTAGCCGTGCTAAACGGCATTGTCTTAATAAGCTATTTTAATCAGCTAAAGAAAGAAGGCATGGTGAATATTATTGAGCGGGTAAAAAAAGGTACAGAAGTAAGATTAAGACCCGTAATTATGACCGCTGCAGTAGCGTCTCTCGGCTTTCTGCCGATGGCGCTTTCTACGACCGCCGGAGCAGAGGTGCAAAGGCCCCTCGCAACAGTTGTTATCGGGGGACTGATCTCTGCTACGCTGCTCACCCTGCTGGTCCTTCCCGTACTTTATGTGCTATTTACAAAAAACGAGGATGACAGGCCGGGTAAAACATCGCTGATCACGGGGAATAAGCTACTGATCTCCGTACTTTTCGTATCAGGTTTTTTGTTATCGGCTGAGGTAAAGGCGCAGGAGAACAACAAGCCATTAAGCCTGAAAGAATGCATTGAACTCGCCCTAAAACAAAACCAGGCTTTAAAGCGGAGCAGTTTGGAAGTGGATCAAAACAAAGTCCTTCAATCCACATCTTTTGAGCCTTCGAGAACAGAAGTGTCGCTCACGCAGGATCCAACCGCAGGCGGAGGCAGTGATAACAGCATAAGCATCACCCAGAGCTTCAGTCTGCCCACGGTTTACAGCACACAGAGCAAAGCGCTAAAGGCACGCACAGACCTCAGCAAACGGGCACTGGCAGTAAGCACAAACGAACTGATCAGAGAGGTAAAACTTGCGTATTATAACTTATGGTATACGCAAACCCGGGCCTCACTGCTTCAAAGCCAGGACAGCCTGTATCAAAACTTCTCGGAAAGAGCGAAGATCCGTTATAAAACAGGTGAAACCTCCTACCTCGAGCAGCTTTCGGCAATGAACGCCGCTAAGGAAATGGAGGTTAACAAAGGACAGGCTTTGGCGGATGTTAAGATAGCAAAGCAAGAGCTTGCATCGCTTATGGGTGTAAGCCGGCTCCCCGAAATTGTTTCTGCACCGCTTGAAAAACTCCCTGCTCCTGCTGATCACGACACAGCAGTAACCAGGAATAACCCACAGGCGAGCTACTATAACCAACTACTAAGTGCTACAGAAGCAGAAATGAAAGCCGAGAAGCAAAAGCTTCTTCCCGACATTACTCTTAGCTACCGTCACCAGCTTCTGGTCCGGCCGTTTAACCCTGCTGGTATAGACCGCAATTATTTTCCGGGAACAAGAATAGCTGGCATTGAGGCCGGCGTAGCCATTCCCCTGTTTTCGGGGGCACAGCAGGGAAGGATCAAGGCCGCAGCGATCAGCAAACAGATCGCTCTTGCCGAACAAAGCTCTGCTTCGCTCCGGCTTTCAAAGCAATACAGTCAGCAACTACAGGAATATCTGAAGTACAAGCAGGCTCTGGACTATTATGAAGGACCGGGCCTTAAGCAGGCTGCAGAACAGATCAGGATTGCACAGTTTGCCTACAGCCGCGGCGAAATCGGTTATATTGAATTTATTCAGAATACTGGTCAGG
>DALYUO010000100.1:0-4252 GCA_031981225.1 Pararcticibacter sp. | reverse complement strand
CGGCTTCAACACCTGCAATCACTCAGGGATTATAATAAAGCAATTATTGAACTATCTTATCTCAGCGGAGGACTATAACATGACCATTTTACAAAGAAAACTACAACATATAACACTTTTCCTATGCTCGCTGCTTGTCCTTGGTTGCGGCGGAAATGAACAGGCAGCAAGCGATGCCGAAAAAGAACCACAGGAAACAGTTGCAGGGGAAGGAATACAACTGAGCCAGAGACAGATTGATGCGGTAGACATACAACTGGGGCCTATCGAAGAGAAGAACCTGAAATCGGTGGTAAAAGCCAGCGGACAGCTCGAAGTCCCGCCTCAGAATAAGGCCGAAGTAACCTTGCTTTCAGGTGGTGTGGTGAAGCAGATCTTTGTGCTTGAAGGCTCCCATGTAAATAAGGGGCAAAAACTTGCAGCCATCGAAAGCAACGAAATCATCAGTCTGCAGCAGGAATATATCACTGCATTGAATGAGTTAAACTATGCAAAGAAAGAGTTTATGCGGCAAAGAGAGCTGAATGAAAACAACGCCGGAACGGGCAAAATCCTGCAGCAGGCAGAAGCTGCTTATCGCTCGGATGAAGCCCGCACAGCTGCTTTGGCGCGCCGTCTGATGCAAGCGGGCATTAATCCTTCAGTTACAGCGAAAGGAAAGCTTACTTCACTCATCCCTGTGTATTCTCCGATTGGTGGCACGATCAGCAAGATCAGTATAGAGACCGGTTCGTATGCCGAAGCCACCCGTTCTCTGATGAACATTATCGACAACTCTAAGGTACATTGCGATCTGCTTGTTTACGAAAAAGATCTGTTCAAAGTAAAAGAAGGCCAGACAGTCACCTTTCTTTTAACCAACCAAAACAACAGGGAGATCACCGGAAAGATCTATGGGGTAAACCAGTCCTTTGAAAACGACAGCAAAGCTATTATTGCGCACGCAGTAATTGAAAACGCGGCAAAGAACAACCTCATCCAGGGAATGTACGTTTCGGCCCTGATTGAAGTGGGAAATCACACCACTCCTGCCGTTCCGGCTGAGTCCGTCGTGAGGTCGGGGGGTAAAGAATACATCTACTATCTCAAGAAAGTTGAAAAAGGAAACGAGCCGGCGAAGGCCGTACCGGGTAAAGAGCAGGAGCAAGAAGCACCCGCAGGTGCTGTATACTATTTTGATAAAGCCGAAGTGATCAGCGGGGTTTCCGATCTTGGTTATACGGAGATAAAACTGATCACCCCCATTCCTAAAGACGTTAGAATTGTCACGAAAGGCGCCTTTTATATATTATCTTCCGCAGAAGCGGAAGGAGATGAAGAATAAAGTAGTAGAAAGAGAATAAATGCAGATTATCTTATTTTTATACATTTCGATTTATTACATTTGGAAACGTTAAGAAACCAAATCGAAAGCAAACAAAATAAAGACAATAAAACTCTTATGACGATTAGAAAGGTCCTCACGCTACTGATATTTATAAACTATTGTGCTATAGCATCAGCTCAGCAAGGTCGGCGAAAGGTTGACTTTGTAAACCCATTTATTGGCACAGGTGCTGCAGACGGGCTGCCGGGCTGTGCTTTTCCCGGGCCGACTGTTCCATTCGGACTGGTACAGCTGAGTCCCGACACAAAAGAAGAGATAGATGCACGTCCCTGCAGTGGTTACGACTATAAGGCCAGCACTATTGTTGGATTTAGTCATACACACTTAAACGGCACGGGAATACCCGACCTGGTAGATGTATTGATGATGCCCACTACGGGTGAGATTAAAACAGATGCAGGTACTGAGGATAAACCAGGAAGCGGTTACCGCTCGTGCTTTTCTCACGAACAGGAATCTGCCAAACCAGGTTATTACAGTGTTCAACTTCTGGATTACGATATTAAAGCAGAGCTTGCAGCAACCATGCATGCAGGATTTCACCGGTACACATTCCCTGAAGGCAAGCCCTGGAATCTGATAATAGACATGGACCACACCAGCAAAAAAGGCACGAAAGTTCGTTCTGCCCGCATTATTGCTGCACAGATCCGGGTGATAGACAACCAGACCATAGAGGGGTACCGTGTTATGACAGGCTGGGCGAAACTTCGTAAGGTTTATTTTTATGCGAGGTTCTCCAGACCGTTCACATCTACGCTGATGCAGGAAGGGAAGTTTACTTATCCGGATAAGAAGTTAACTACCGGCAACACAGATATTAAAGCTGCGGTTACTTTTGATAAAACCGGTGGAAGGGAAATACTGGTTAAAGTAGGCATATCCGCCATCAGTACAGATAATGCCAAAGAGAATCTCGACACGGAGATCAAAGACTGGAACTTTGACCGTATTGTCACGCAAACAGAAAATCTGTGGGAGAAAGAACTTTCGAAGATGGATATCGAAGGCACAACGGAACAGAAGCAGATCTTTTATACTTGCATGTACCATGCATTTACCCAGCCAAACAATATCACTGATGTGAATGGCGACTATACCGCAGGAGATATGACGATCCGCAATGCAGGAAAAAAAGAGATCTACTCGACCTTTTCTTTATGGGATACCTATCGTGCTGCTCACCCGCTTTACACACTCACTCAAATAGAAAAAACCGCCGACTTTGTTAATAGCATGGTTCTGCATCATAAGAGCTATGGCTTTTTACCAATCTGGGAACTTTGGGGCTCGGAGACGTATTGCATGATTGGGAACCATGCAATCCCGGTAATTGCAGATGCAATTATGAAAGATCTTCCAGGCATCGACACAGAGGAAGCTTACAAGGCCGTTAAAGAAACGTCCATGACCGATCATGTTCAGTCGCCCATAGGCATCTGGGAAAAATACGGCTATATGCCCGAAGACCTGCAATCCCAGTCTGTTTCCATTACCCTCGAAACCGCTTATAACGACTGGTGCGTGGCTCAGCTTGCTAAAAAGCTCAATCATATGGACGACTACGCTTACTTCATGAAGCGTGCAGGTTTCTATAAGAATCTCTATGATGCGAAGACTGGTTTTTTCAGAGCGAAAAATTCAGACGGCAAATGGCTTGAACCCTTTAATCCGCTTGAATATGGCCGTAACGGTGGTCACCCCTTTACAGAAGCAAATGCCTGGCAGTACCTTTGGTATGTACCTCACCAGGTTAAGGATCTGGTACATCTGATAGGCAATGAAAAGAAATTCGGCGACAGGCTCGACCGGTTCTTTACCTATACCGACACCTCTACAAAGGTGAACCACAATGCATCAGGCTTTATCGGGCAGTATGCTCATGGCAACGAGCCAAGCCATCATGTTGCTTACTTGTACAATTTTTCAGACCGTCAATGGAAAGCGCAGTTTTATATTTCTAAAATACTAAACGAAATGTATTCCGCCACGCCTCAGTGTTACATCGGCAATAACGACTGTGGGCAGATGTCTGCATGGTATGTTTTCAGTGCGATGGGGTTCTATCCTGTTAATCCAGCTAACAGCATTTATAATATAGGATCTCCTGTTTTAAAAAACGCTGTTATCCGGTTGGATAATGGCAAGAGCTTTACTGTCAAAACAACAAATGTTTCGAAAGCTAATTGTTATATTCAATCCATGCGATTGAATAACAAGCCTTATAACAAATCGTATATTACTCAGGCTGATATTGTTAATGGGGGGACACTAGAATTCGTGATGGGCAATAAGCCCTCGGCTAAAAAGCTGATTAACTATACTGAACCTAATTAAAGGACACTGTTTTTAGAATAAGCCAATCCCCTGAATAGATTTCAAGGGATTGGCCTTATAAAAGATCTTTAGCCTCCTGTAGCTTCCCGGATCGCCTTTTCTTCCTCCGAACTCCTCAGTTGTTCCGGCGAAATAATCCAGAATGCCGGTAATGGTATCAAGGTTGTCTGAAGTACGCTGGTGCACATCCGGTAGGTCTTTTTCCAGCCTGCTGTCTCCAAGCTCAATATTGTCAACTTCAATTTTACCGATCTTCTGAATAACTGCCTGCTGACTGTTCCTCAGATCTTCAAGTTCTCTGACAATTTTCTCCATCAGGTCGTGTTTCTTTATCTTATCCATAATGCTACGGTTTTAATATGTAGTATGTCTAACAATAACCCTGCCCCGATTTAATTGGATTAACCACGGAGTGAATAATGCTTCGCCCATATCATCCTACGACCTCTTGCAGAACAGGTTCTGCTGGCATCATTCAAAGAGATCTACGGAGTATTGGTGCTGCTAAGCCTGACTTGTTTTGCGGTC
>DALYUO010000099.1:13655-17239 GCA_031981225.1 Pararcticibacter sp. | reverse complement strand
GACTACTGGCTTCCCGGTGAGGAGCATAAAAAACAAAGCTATCCATTTAGCAGTTTTCCTGATAACCCCTACCTGATTGCCCACGAGATGCTAAATAAATCGAACAGGCATGGAGTAACAGGTAACGTACAGGCTACATATAATTTTACAAAGGAATTAAGCCTGATGGTGAGAACGTCCCTGGACTTTTCGTATGATCAGCGTTCTCAGCAAAGACCGTACGATACAGAGAAGTACAAGAAGGGAATGTTTCGTACCCAAAACATTTTTTCGCAGGAAATGAACAGTGATTTCCTCCTAAGATATAGCAAGAAAATCAACAAAGACTTCGATGCTTCCATATCTGCAGGCGGGAGTATGTTGAAAAATAGCTACGTAAAAGACGAGTTAAGAGCAGATTCTTTGTTGTATCCAGGAATATACAGCCTTGCGAACAATGCAGGCACTTTACTTCCTGCGCCCTATAAGAGTAAATATGCAATAAACAGCTTCTATGGTTTGTTTACTACAAGCTATAAGAATTATCTCTTTCTAGACATTACTGCCCGTAATGACTGGAGCAGTATATTGGCGACTCCCCAGGGGACGGGTAATGTATCCTTCTTTTATCCATCTGTTAATGCGAGTGCTATCTTGTCGGATATTTTCAGACTACCAAAAATAATCAGTTATGCAAAGCTCCGGAGCTCTGTGTCTGGTACCGGCAGCGGCGGTCTTAAGGAGTATATTACTTCATACACTTATAGTCCTCTTCCTGTTTATGGGGCGGGAGCTTTAGCTAATCCGACATCATTAGCCAATTTGGATCTACAGCCATTATTTACAAGTAGTTACGAAGTTGGATTGGAAGCGAAGTTTCATAATAACCGATATGGGTTCGAGCTCACACTTTACACTTCTGATACGAAAGATCAGATCCTAAGTTCTACGATCGACTGGTCTTCAGGATATGGATCTATGATTGTTAATGCAGGAACGGTACGGAACAAGGGTATCGAACTAGCGGCGAATGCAACGCCTGTAAAGAACAAAAACGGGTTCACATGGAATATGAATGGAACATTTGCCGCGAATAGAAATAAAGTACTGTCTATGCCAGAAGATCTTCCTGAGCTTATATTGCAAAATGGACCGGGAAGCAGAGGGGCGATTATTGCCAGGATAGGGGGTAGTATGGGTGATTTTTATGGACGCGGGTATCAGCGTACTCCCGATGGTCAGATTATTTATGAGAATGGTCTGCCTACTTTAACTGAACAGATGTTTTATATTGGAAATACTAATCCGAAATGGAAAGCGAGCTTAAATAATGAATTCAAGTATAAACAATTCCGTTTTAGCTTTCTTGCAGATGGACAATACGGAGCTATTGGGTATTCTTTGACAGCCGCAAAGCTTGCGGAACAGGGTAAAACGGTCAACACGCTTCCTGGTAGGTATAACGGCATCATTGGAAAGGGCGTTATTAAAAATGAAGACGGGACCTACAGAACAAATGATGTTATCTCTCAAGATATTTGGACATATTACAATACTCATTTGGGTATAGACAATGTTGAAGGAGCGAGTTATTCGACAGATTTTCTTAAATTAAGGGAGGCACGTATCGATTATAATATCACCCCAAAGCTAGCAGCGAGGATAGGTGTTCAAAGGGCTACTATTGGTGTGTACGGCCGTGACTTGTTTATGATAACAGATTGGCCTGCGTTTGATCCCGAATTTGGGTCACTTAGTGGCGCAGAAATAAACAGGGGATTTGAGCTGGGACAATTCCCGTCGACAAGGACTTTTGGGGTGAATTTAGTAGTGGGCTTTTAATTACAGAACAATGAAAAATATTATTCATAAAACCGGAATACTTCTAATAGTATTGTCAGTCTCAATAAGTGCTTGCAAAAAGGATTTTGTGGAAACAAATACAAATCCCAATAACAGTGAATTTGCACTACCACAGGCACTATTGGCTCCGGCTATTGCAGATGTTGTAGAAGCAAATATGAACCGCAGTCAGCGTATCACAAATGAACTGATGCAGGTAACGGTAAATATGGGGGATACCGAGGGGAAATTTTTCAGGTATGAAGTCCGTAATTCTGAAGCCGATTACCTCTGGAATGCGTGGTACAGGGAACTAACAAACTTTAAGGACGTATATAAAGGTGCTGAGAACAATAAAAGCAATGCTTATATGGGGATCTCATTGATCTGCCAGGCCTGGGTTTATTCGATGATAACTGATACCTACGGTGATGCTCCTTATTTTAATTCAAATATGGGCCGGGAAGGTGTTTACTTGCCTGTATTTGATCGGCAAAGTGATATTTATCCCGATTTATTCACTAAGCTCGAGCAGGCAAATCAAATACTTAAAACTGCTGAAGTTGCCAAGGAGAGTGCTGTTGCTTCGAGCGACCCAATTTATGGTGGTAATGTAAGTAAATGGAGGAAATTTGGTAATTCTTTGTATTTAAGATTGTTGTTGAGGGTCTCGGCAAAAACTGAAATAGACGCTCCCTCAAAAATTAAAGAAATAGTAGATACTAAAGCCTCAGATTACCCAGTGATAAGTAATAATGAGGAATCAGCAGTGTTAAAATGGACCGGTGTAGGTGCATATGTCTCTCCTTTTGCTACCTGGAGGGACGGGGATTGGTACGGTCCGAAACTAGCAAGCTTTTTTGTTGATAATCTGAACGAGTGGAGCGATCCCCGGATTGTGAAATGGGCTACTCTATACCAGGGCGAATACCAGGGAATAGAAAGTGGCTATGCAGTGGGTGAGGCTCCTGTATCTAAGTCGACTTTGCCCGTTCCTCTAAAAACAGACCCTCTGTTAGGGAACATTATGAACTATGCAGAAGTACAGCTCATTTTGGCCGAAGCAGCGACGAAAGGATGGATCACGTCGAAGCCTGCTAAAAGCTATTATGAAACAGGTGTTACTAATGCGATGACATTCTGGGGACATACGCTGCCAGACAATTATTTTGGCGGCGAGCACGTAAAGTGGGACGAAAGTTACACATTGGATCAAAAGATGGAACTGATCCATCAACAGAAATATTACACTTTATTCTTTACGGATCTTCAGTCATGGTTTGAATATCGTCGTACCGGACATCCAGTTTTACCGAAAGGTTCGGGTCTTAGCAATAACGGAGTCATGCCCGCTAGACTTAATTATCCGGTATATGTACAATCAGCCAATGCTGCGAATTATAATGCAGCCGTTGCTGTTCAAGGGCCAGACGATATAAATACCCTGGTTTGGTGGCAGAGGCCTTAATCAATAACTATTAACACAAAAAATAGTATTTTATGAAAACGAAATTTATATATCTGCTTCTTTGCCTAGGTGCATTCTTTTGGACTGCCTGCGAGAAGCACGATGAAGCGGAAGGTATTTTAAGTCCGATTATTTCACTTGAGGATGTTCGAGACATATATAGAGGGCAGGATGTAGTCCTGAACGAACAAAATCTGATGGGGGCTGAGAAAATCATAGGGATAGTTATCTCAAGTCCCGAATCAGGTAATGTACCATCTAACCTGGTTGTGTTACAGAACATCAGGAGGAAACA
>DALYUO010000099.1:9924-13645 GCA_031981225.1 Pararcticibacter sp. | reverse complement strand
AAATCAGAGGGATTTGTCTTGATCTGGGAGCTTCTGCAGCAGGTTATCATTTAGGCGATTCGTTAGTTATTAACGTACGTGGTGGAATGCTAAAAAGGGTAGATGGCTCTTTGCAGATCTCTGGAATAGAAGAATCTGATATAGAGAAGGTGTCCTCTAATAATCCCCGGACCGTCCAAGTCGTTTCCAGCTATACAATTAAACAGAGGCCGAGTATTTATGAAAGTACTTTAGTATCCGTTCGGTCGACTACCCTAAGTCCAGCTCCGATTGCTGGCGAAACATTTGGAGGAGACAGGTATATGGTAAACGGAACCGATAGCATTACCATGCACACAGAATCATCTGCCGATTTTGCTGCTACGCAGCTTCCTGGTGGCGCTACAGTGACAGGTGTTTTGTTTTTGCGGGAATCAGATACAATAGAGAAGCAAATACAGGTTTGGCCTCGTTTTATCGCTGACATAACAAATCAAAAGCCACCTTTTGACCCCAATGCTCCAGTACTTGGAAAGTTCCCTGTTGTTATTACTGGCTATGTTAACGACTGTCTTGGCGCGGATGGAAATTATGAATACTTCCAGTTTATGGCAACTGAAACCATTGATTTCGCCGTCACGCCGATGGCCGTTGTAACCTGTACCAATGCCGGGGGGGCAACTCCTTATCCCGGAGCAGCTCCGGGCGGAGGATGGGCGACTGGCGGAGGCCGAACATATAAGTTTGATCTCACCGAAGGCGTAGTGAATAAGGGCGACATTTTTTATGTAGGAGGCAGTAATAAAAGGATCAATGGGCCAAATTCAACCAACATCAGTTCAGCAAAGTGGATAAGATCTATTAACTATGTTAACAACGATGGGGATGGCTTTGGTACGAAAAGTGGAGGTTTACTTCCAAATAGCGGTAACGCTGGAGGGATAGCTCTTTTCGCAGGTACGAATGTAACCGAAGGGTCTATTCCGGTGGATGCTGTTTTCTTCGGAGGTACAGGTACAACGACTATTGTAGATGTTGCCAATTCAAAAGGCTATCGCGTTCCTGAGAATGATCATTATAATCCTGTGCATCCCGAGACGTTCGAGGATCAGCCATTCTTTTATCAGGGATCAAATATGTATGTAATTCCATATGCAAATCCTGCTGCTCAGGGAC
Organism: Pararcticibacter sp.; assembly: GCA_031981225.1. Classification (GTDB taxonomy): domain Bacteria; phylum Bacteroidota; class Bacteroidia; order Sphingobacteriales; family Sphingobacteriaceae; genus Arcticibacter. The sequence goes on along the minus strand of DALYUO010000099.1, from coordinate 12,490 downwards.
TGTTCATAAAACTTGGTGGGGTTCTTAATCCAGTCACCAAAGTTTGGACTACGCCGAGGGGTTATACGAATTATCTGATGTCAGCGACGTCTACTTTGTCAGACATCGAGACAGGAGGCGTTACTGTGCTGTCGGAAAATTAAAACCTTAAACCCTGGTTTCGCCATTTGAAACCAGGGATATTTAGTTTCTTTCTCAAACGAACTCATGAAAACATTATTTAATTGGTTTCTAGTCGTCGTTTTCTTCATCTCTGCCTGCAAGAAAGGTAGTAATGATTCTCCTGAGGCTACTGATAGTACTATAGCTTTAAGCGCGACTCTTCCTGATGCTATATTCACCGATCTCCCAAAAGTATCAGCAGGGCAGGCCTCTCCGATTATTATGGACAGACTTATCTCCCTGATAGACGCTACTCCGGCCAATGCCACAATTCATTTGTCGATTTTTGGTTTTGATCATAGTGGTGTAATCAGCGCATTAAAGAAGGCTAGTGAGCGGGGCGTAATTTTACATATAATGATCGATATGAGCGTTGACGATACCAAGGCTCAAAATCCCCCAACGATTAGCACGATCAGAGGATTTATTAAAGCTGGCTCTGAGGTTGTTGTCGTAACAAATGATGTAAATACCTCGTCCATCAATCACAATAAATTTGTTCTGTTCTCTGAACTTAATACTGATAAAGGGAAGGTTTCAAACGTGATTTTTCAAACTTCCCATAATTTTACTGTCGACGATTCTAAAAAGATTCAGGACGCAGTGACTATGAGTCACGAAGGTCTCTACAATGCGTATGTAACCTATTGGAATGATATCAAGGCTAAAGCTTCAAGTGGCATGAAGGATTTCTATTATAAGGAATACGTTAATGATGCCGATGGAATTACTGGATTTTTCTTTCCTAAGCGCCGCAATGGAACGTCGTATGGTGATGACACTGTTATCGAAATTTTAAATAATATTACCGAGCCCTCTACCGCCACTATTAGGGTAGGCATGTCCGACTGGGTGGTGTCACGTATTAATGTAGCGAATAAACTTAGTGAATTAGTAACCGCGGGTGCTAGAGTGGAAGTTGTTGTAAAAGACAAAATTGATGCAGAGGTGCAGACGGTTTTGAGGGACATGCAGAGCAGAGGTGCTTTCATAAAGATCTACAATATTTCAAGAACGAATATCCACTCGAAGTTTCTTCTGATAGAGGGAAAGTACAAAGGCCAGCAAAGTACAATTGTTGCCACAGGGAGCCATAATTACACCACAAACGCCTTGCGTAACAATAACGAAACTTTACTGATGCTCAGGAACAGTAGCTTATATGCTAAATATATCAGCTACTACAACGAGATGAAAAAACTTCCTGGTATTAATTAATAAAAGTGCTGAACAATAAATGAACAGAAGATCGTTTATAAAAAAATCCGGCTTATTTGCCGGTACTCTTTTTATAAGTTTAAAATCCTATCCGTTTGACAGGAGAGAAAAGAAAATAACCGGAAGGGTTCATAGTCCGAAGAGCGGACTGCAAGATGTCGTTGTATCCGACGGATATAGCATTGAGCCAAATGAAAAAGCCAGATTCCTTTGGGTTTGTACACCGGCTGGATATGAATTCAATACGGAAAGTAATCTTGCCAGACATTACGAAGACCTTGGTAGCAGAGATCGGTATGACTTTCAGTTAAAGCCTTTGAGCGTGGACGATAGCCGCCATAATTTTATTATATGGGCCGATCCGCAAGTTAGGGATAAGTCGGATGTAGCTCAGATGATGGAAACGGCAGTCCCCGATGTAAAGAAACTTGTCGAAGCTATGGGCAGAACTCCGGTACATGGAATAGGTGTTGGCGACCTTGTCTGGGATAACCATGCATTGTTTCCCGATTATGAAAAGGCTGTAGCCAGTATGGGCATTCCTTTCTTTCAGGCTCTCGGAAATCACGATCAGGACTACCGCCGTGGAGGGGACGAAACGTCTGATGCTACTTTCAGTGAGCATTTTGGGCCCACTTATTACTCTTTTAACCGGGGTAAAGCACATTACGTGGTACTGGATGATGTAAGATATCTTGGAGAAGGCCGGAAGTATGATGGCTATATCGATCAGCAGCAACTGGACTGGCTTGAGAAGGATCTTCAGCTTATACCTAAAGACCATCTCGTTATTGTTTGTCTGCATATTCCAGTGTGTTCACAAGTGAAGAATAATGGAGACCTGTATGCCTTGTTCAAGTCTTTCAAAAATGTGCATATCATGTCGGGTCATACCCACTACAATATCAATAACATCCAAAATGATATTTTTGAACATAATCATGGTACTGTATGCGGGGCCTGGTGGACCGGACCAGTTTGTGGCGATGGAACTCCCCGGGGCTATGGCGTCTATGAAGTGAACGGCACGGATCTGAAATGGTATTATAAAGCAACAGGCAAGGAAAAAGAATATCAGCTCAGTATAGACATCGAAAGTCTGAATAATCAAAAACGGTTTATTGCCAATGTTTGGAACTGGGATCCTCAATGGAAAGTGGAGTGGTGGGCCGACGATAAATACATG
>DALYUO010000099.1:0-9914 GCA_031981225.1 Pararcticibacter sp. | reverse complement strand
GAGAACATAAAGGGTTTTGATCCTCTTACGATAAGACTATATAAAGGGGATAATTTACCAGCCAAGCGGCCCTTCGCTGAGCCTCATAAAACCGATCATCTGTTTATTGGCCACTTTGCGCCTTCTGTAAAAAATGTCAAAGTCGTTGCAACGGACCGCTTTGGCCAGAAGTTTACGGCTGAATTAAATGGATAAATAAACAATGTTATTATGAAAACTAAAAGATTCGGTTCTTTAGCAAAACTTGGAGGTATTACTTTTGCAGTAGCTGCCTCTTTGGTAAGCTGCAGTACAATGAAGAAGACCAGTCAAACGGATGCTTCGTTTCCCGCTTTAAGTCTGGAGGCTCACCGTGGAGGGCGAGGCGTGATGCCTGAGAATACGATCATCGCCATGATCAATACGATGAAGATCGAGGGTATTACTACTCTCGAGATGGATACACATATAGCAAAGGATCACGAGGTAGTGGTTACCCACGACGATTACCTGAGCCCGGCGTTTATGTTAACGCCAGAAGGGAAGGAAATTCCTAAATCGGATGCAAAGAAATACCCCATATATGGTCTTTCGTATGCTGACCTGCGCACGTTTGATATTGGCACAAAATACTATAGCACGTTTCCTCAGCAGAAAAAAGTTAAAACTTACATTCCTCGCCTTGAAGATTTGATCGACTCGGTTCAAGCGTATATCAAAGCGAACAACAAGAAGCAATACTTCTATAATATCGAGACTAAGTGTAGTGAAAAGGGCGATAATATTCTGCATCCGGAACCGGGCAAGTTTGTTGAGTTGTTAATGAACGTGATTGAAAAGAAGAAAATCACTCCTTATGTTGTGATCCAGTCATTCGACAAACGAACGATTCAGATCATTCATAAGAAATATCCGCAGGTAAAAACGTCTTACCTGGTGAATAATAAGAAAAGCTACGAAGAGAATATCGCGGACCTGGGCTTTAAACCTTTTATTCTAAGTCCTGATTTTAAAATGGTTGATGCTGATCTGGTACAGAAGGCGCATCGCGACGGTGTAAAAATAGTGCCATGGACGGCAAACTCAACTGAAGAGATTAGCCGTCTGAAAGGCCTGAAAGTTGACGGAATCATTTCAGATTATCCTGATCTTCTGGTGAGGGAGGAATAGAATGGCCCTAGGCTAAACGAATGCAGTAATCACAGTCTAAATTCATAAAGATGAAATATTTATTAAGGAGAACGCTTTTCTTATTGCTGGCGACTCTGATTTTAGGGACAACCCGGCTGTCGGCACAGGAAGTAAAATGGGATAGCACCTACCGGCCCGGAAAATATATCGCAAAAGTTACGGCTTTCAAATCTGAGCCGAAGTCAAAAAAAGATATTGTATTTCTGGGGAACAGTATCACCGCTGGTACCGACTGGTCTAAACTGCTGAACCTTCCGCTGGCGAAAAACCGTGGAATATCCGGAGACATCACCTTCGGCGTTTTAGAACGCCTGGATGAAGTGATTGCCGGGAAACCATCTAAGGTATTTGTCCTGATTGGCATTAACGATATTTCAAGAAATATCCCTGATAGTATTATTCTCCGGAATTATAGATCAATTATCAACCGCATAGAAAAGGGCTCTAAGAAAACGAAGATTTATTTCTATACGCTTTTACCGGTGAACAGCTCATTTAACAAGTTTAAAAATCATTATGGGAAAGACGAGCATATTCTGTGGCTCAATGAGGAAATAAAGAAACTTGCAGATAAAAAGGTTACCGTTATTGATCTATATCCCCATTTTTTAGACGAAAACAAACACCTGAAAGCTGAGTACACTAAAGATGGTTTGCATCTTAATGAGGCTGGCTACAAGGTATGGGCAGGCGTTCTGAATAATGGAGGGTATTTAAAGTAGGGATGAAAAAAGGTAATTAATTATGTTTGCGACTAATATAATTTAGCCGCAAACATAAATTTATTCTGCAATAGTAACCTTGATTCCGCTTTCTTCCAGAACAGATTTCATAGAGTCTGAAATTCCGCTGTCGGTAATGATATGCTGGATCTTGTCGAGGCTGCAAATTTTCCCCAATCCCCGCTTCCCGAACTTCGAACTATCAGCAAGCACTACAGTCACCTGTGCAGCATCCATCATTTTTTGATTCAGGCGAGCTTCCATTAAACTTGTTGTCGTAAGTCCGGTTTCAGGGTCGATACCATCAACCCCGAGGAACAGCACTCCGCAGGTAACATCCTTTAATAATTCTTCAGCATACGGCCCTGCCACCGAAGATGAATTTTGCCGCAGTTGTCCGCCCAATTGTAACACTTCGACGTTTGGTCGATGAGATAATTCAAGAGCAACATTCAGGGCTGAGGTAATAACAGTAAGATGGCTTAACGGATTTATGCACCGCGCAAGTGCAAGGACGGTTGTTCCGGAAGCAATTATGATTGAGTCGTTTTGACCAATCATTTTGGCAGCTTCTTTTGCTATTCTCTGTTTTTCTTCCCTGTATAACTGCTCCTTTTCGTTTACAGGCCTGTCGTTTGCATATGGGTTCTTAACGGATCCACCTCCGTGCGTTCTAAAAAGAAGGTTTTTATCTTCCAGTAACTTCAGATCCTTTCTGATGGTAACATCAGACACATCCATTTCCGAACTTAATTCCTGGACGCTTACATGTCCGTGTTCTTTAAGTTTTTGCAGAATCAGTTGGTGCCGGTCGGTAATACTTATCATGTATGGATAGATTTAGTGCTTTTATGGGTATTGTCAATTAATAAACCAAAAGTATAGAATAAATTCTTAAACCTAAAATTACAATTTCGCTCGGATTATACATCATTATTTTATTGTTATTTTTCCTCATTTGTAGTAGCTGTTTTCTTGCGTCTGGTATCAATTTACGTTACAAATCGATTGTTTTCTGAAAGACTCTTTTGTTTGGGTTTTGGTTTATTTGTAAATCACTAGATCATAACAAAATAAGAAATAAGAAATTTCGACATATTATTTTTTATTTTTCTTTTATTTCGTTTTGTTATTTTTTACTTTTGGATATCTTTAAGAAGGATAACAGTAAAACCAATATAAAATGAAAGATATTAAGCGAAGCGAAATCATAAAAGGGATATCAAATCCCGCTGACGTTTGGGACGTGATTGTAGTTGGAGGTGGGGCGACGGGATTAGGCGCTGCTTTAGATGCCGCGGCCCGGGGATTCAAAACAGTTTTATTCGAGCAGGCTGACTTTGCCAAGGGAACATCAAGCAGAAGTACTAAACTTGTACATGGGGGAGTGCGATATCTCGCCCAGGGCGACGTGGGACTGGTTAGAGAGGCATTGTATGAACGGGGACTTCTTCTCCGTAATGCAGCGCACCTGGTAAAAAACGAATCCTTTATTATTCCAAACTACGAATGGTGGGGTGGTGCTTTTTACACAATTGGGTTAACCATGTATGATTTGCTTGCAGGCAAACTGAGCCTGGGGCGGTCTAAACACATCTCAAAGAAAGAGGTTATCCGGCGGATTCCTACAATCAGGCAGAAAGGACTGTACGGGGGCGTTGTTTATCACGACGGGCAGTTCGACGATTCGCGGCTTGCAATAAACCTGGCGCAGACATGTATTGAAAAGGGAGCTACGGCTTTAAATTATTTCTGCGTTAAGAGCTTGCTGAAGCAGAATGGTAAAACAGCCGGAGTAGTTGTGAAAGATGAAGAAACAGGTAAAATATATAACATTAAAGGGAAGACTGTAATTAATGCTACGGGGGTTTTTGTTGACGACCTGTTAAGAATGGATGAACCTGCACGCAAACCGCTGGTGAGGCCGAGTCAGGGTGTTCACATTATTCTCGATAAGTCATTTATGAACGGCGATGACGCCCTTATGATTCCGAAAACAGATGATGGACGCGTTCTTTTTGCTGTGCCATGGCATGATAAACTGGTTGTAGGAACGACTGATACTCCACTGAACGAACATAGTATGGAGCCTAAAGCTCTTGAAGAAGAAATTGAGTTTATTCTCAATACCGCGTCAAGATATCTGTCGAAGGCGCCTTCGCGGAAAGATGTTTTAAGTGTTTTTGCAGGTCTTCGTCCCCTGGCCGCACCACAGGGTGATTCAGCTAAGACGAAAGAAATTTCGCGCAGTCACAAGATCATAGTATCAGATTCAGGGCTCATCACGATAACAGGAGGGAAATGGACTACATTCAGAAGAATGGGCGAGGATACCATCGATAAAGCAATAAAGGTGGGAAATCTAAAGGCTTTACCCTGTAAAACGAAGGATCTTCCGGTTCACGGGAGCAGGAAGACTATCGATTTTACAGACCATCTGTATGTATATGGAACCGACCAGCAAGATCTGTTGAAGCTGGCTAAAGAGAACCCTGAATGGCAGGAAAGGCTGCATTCTGATTTGCCTTTTACCAAAGTGGAGGTGGTATGGGCCGTTAGGCACGAGATGGCAAGAACCGTAGAGGATGTATTAGCGCGACGGGTAAGAGCTTTGTTTCTCGATGCTCAGGCAGCGATAGATATGGCGCCCACGGTAGCAGCTTTGCTCGCCGGCGAACTGGATAAAGATGCTGATTGGGAAAGAGAACAGGTCGACGCCTTTATTGATATCGCTAAAGGTTATTTATTAAAACCCTATAGAAAACCAGAACGACTTGAAGTTTAAGTGATTTGAAAGGCACAGGGACTCTGAGCTCTCAGAGCCCTGTGTCTCATCTTTAATATTATTTTAGGCCTTCAGGACAGATACGCCGTCCCGGAAGTTTCGTTTTGCTGATAAATATTAGGGATGCTGATCTCCATCATCCGTTCAGGATGCGCCAGTTGCGAAAAATCAAATTTTCTATATAGTTCATGGGCGTCAGCAGTGCCCAGCATCCATCGTCTCAATCCCTGAAGGGCAGGATATTCTCTTATAAAAGCAAGCAGTTGTTTTGATAACCCATTTCCCCGGTATTCGGGTAAAATAAAAACATCAGCGAGGTAAGCAAACGTTGCACAATCGGTAATGACCCTTGCAAAACCAACCTGCCTGGCATCAGAATAAACTCCGAAGCACAACGAGTTCTCAATCGAACGTTCAACTGTCCCAAGAGGGATTTTTTTTGCCCAATAAGATTGCTCACTAAGGTATTGATGGATCATAGGGATATCCAGCATAGATTTGTCGGCAGAAATAGCTATACTCATGTAATCAGTCGTTGTTGGTAGTGAACTGAGGAGATTAATTCCTCATGTTGATGTATTGCAAAGGCTGTCCGAAATCTTCAGACCGCAGGAGGGAGATCACAGACTGAAGATCATCGATCTTTTTCCCCTGTACGCGTACTTGTTCATCCATAATCGAAGCCTGAACCTTCAAACCGCTGTCTTTAATTTTCTTTATGATCTTCTTGGAAGTTTCCTTGTCGATCCCTTCATCTTGATTTCTTTTCGCAGCATATTCCCCGATGCGTATTGCTCTTTGCCCATATCGAGCGCATTGGGGTCAAGGTGCTGTTTTACCATCCTCGAAATAATGGAATCTTGTATTGCTTTCAGTCGCATATCGTTTTCAGTAACGATAGTGATTTCATTGGTTTTTTTATCAAGCTCAACGCTGCTTTTTGAGTCGTTGAAATCGTACCGGTTCAGTATCTCTTTTTTTGCGTTATTTATAGCATTGTCAAGAGTTTGTCCGTCTATTTTGCTTACTATATCGAATGAAGGCATGCCTTTAATTGTTGGTGAAAGAATGTTGGTTCGAAGGTAAAAATTTAACTTTAAAAATATTATACATTTAGCCTAACCAATGTGTATTGTTTAACAATTTCCGAATTTATCGGTTTACTATTAAGATGAAGAAAAGGAAATAATACCAGTATTTAATATTAAGTTAACAATAAATCAGCAGCTTTGTAATTGACGGTATTGAACCGGCTGCGTAAATATACTAATGTCGAAGCAAAAGAGACCTCTTATTAATCGGGAAATCAGTTGGTTGTATTTCAATGAAAGGGTGTTGCAGGAGGCGGCTGATAAGAGTGTGCCTTTGATTGAGAGGCTGCGCTTTCTGTCCATTTTTTCTTCTAACCTTGATGAATTTTACCGTGTAAGAGTACCTACTTTAAGCAGACTGGCAGATATCAATGCAAAAGCAAAAGAGCAGTTAGGATACAATCCCAAGAAGATATTAAAAGAGATAAAGGAGATCGTAGTAAAGCAGGAACGGAAATTCGACGATCTGTATGAGAACGATATTATTAAGGAGCTCGCCGAAGAAAAGATTTTTATCATTAATGAACACCAGCTGAATGTTGCGAGAGGCGAATTTCTAAGGAAATATTTCAGGGAAAAGCTCCTTTCAACGTTGGTTCCCCTGATGCTAAGTGACGATAAACCTTTCCCGGAGTTAAAAGACCGCGCTATTTACTTTTTCGTACGCTTATGCAAACATGAGAAAGTACGCTACAGTCTGGTAGAGATCCCTGTTGAAAGCCTCGAGCGGTTTATCGTGCTTCCCGAAACCAACAATCTCCGCTTTGTTATCCTGCTCGACGATATTATCAGATATTGCCTGAATGAGATATACTTTATTTTCGATTATCCTACTGTAGAAGCATATTCAATACAGCTCACCAGAGATGCGGAGCTTGAAATCGACAGGACTGTAAGCGAGAAATTTATAGAAACTTTAACCAAGAGCCTTCAAAAACGGAAAAAGGGCAAGCCGATGAGGTTGCTTTATGATAATAGTATACCTCCGGAGATGTTAAAGTATCTGGTTGATAAGCTTCATCTGGATGCCGACAGCCTGATCCCGGGAAACAGATACCATAATTTCAAAGATTTTATCGCTTTCCCTAATATCGGCAGAAAGGAGCTTGAGTATGCAAAACCTGCTCCGCTTGAAGTGCCCGATCTCGACTTAAGTAAAAGTATCTTTAATCAGATTTCACATCGTGATTACCTGATAAATTTGCCTTACCAGTCATTTGATTATATAATCCATTTTTTAAGAGAAGCAGCGATTGATCCGAGAGTTACAGAAATCCATATTACGCTGTATCGGCTCGCCGAAAATTCGAGAGTCATCAATGCTCTGATTAATGCAGCGCGGAATGGTAAGAAGGTGAACTGCCTTATTGAGCTGAAGGCGCGTTTTGACGAGCAAAATAACATTTACTGGACTAACCGGCTTGAAGAAGAAGGTGTCTTTGTAAATTATGGTTTACTCGATTATAAAGTCCATTCCAAGATCTGTCTGATCACCCGGATTGAAAAAGGCAAATCTGTTTATTATGCGAATCTCGCAACAGGTAATTTTAATGAAAAGTCTGCAAAGTTGTATTGTGACCATAGTCTGTTTACCACTCATCAGGGGATTGCAAAAGAGCTTAAAAAGTTATTCAGGGGACTTGAAAAGAAGGTTTTCTACAACGATTACAAATATTTAATTGTTTCGCCTCTTGAAACGAGGAGAAAGATATATGCGCTGATCGACAATGAAATCCGTAATCAGAAAGAAGGCAAACCTGCAGGCATGATTTTAAAGATGAACAGTCTTGCCGACGAGGAGATGATAGATAAGATCTACGAGGCCGGAGCTGCCGGGGTGAAAGTGCAGATGATCATCAGGGGAATGTGCTGTCTGATACCCGGCGTACCGGGATTGAGCGAAAATATTAAAGTGATCAGCATTATCGACAAGTACCTTGAACATGCCCGGGTATGGATCTTTACGAATGGCGGCGACGAGAGAATATTTTTATCCTCGGCGGATTTCCTGACAAGGAACCTGGATCGCCGTGTCGAAGTAAGCTTTCCTGTTTTGGATCCCCGTGCAAAAGAGGAGATTCGAGATATCATTTCTATCCAGCTAAAAGATAATACAAAAGCACGTGAAATAAACAGGCAGAACAATAACCGCTACAGAAAACCAGGACGGGGAAAAAGATACAGGGCGCAGAATGACATTTATATATACCTTAAAAATAAAAAACAATAATTGAGATACGGAGCTATAGATATCGGATCAAACGCCGTGCGTTTGCTGATAGCAGACATTATTCAAAAAGGAAAAGAAACAGGATTTAAGAAAAATACACTTATACGGGTTCCTCTGCGACTTGGTGATGATGCTTTTCTGGATAAAAAAATATCGCCGGCAAAGGCCAGGGATCTTATTAAAACCATGACCGCATTCAGGCAACTGATGGATGTATATAAAGTGGAAGACTACATGGCATGTGCGACTTCAGCCATGCGTGAAGCCCAGAATGGTGCCGACATCGTATCAATGGTGAAAAGTGAAGCGGGCATAGAACTTGAAATTGTGGAGGGGCAGAAGGAGGCAAATATTATCTATTCGACCCATATCGCAGAAAACCTCGATTTGAATAAAAATTACCTTTACATAGATGTGGGTGGCGGCAGTACCGAGCTGTCTGTGTTTTCGGGGGGCAGAATAGCGGTTGCCAGGTCTTTCCCGATCGGAACTGTCCGTATGCTCGACAATGCCGACGCTCCCGAGACCTGGGAGGAGATGAAGCAATGGATTAAGGAAAATACGCGCAAGTATAAGAACCTTGCTGGAATAGGTACTGGGGGCAATATCAACAAACTTTTCAGGATATCCGAGGAGAAAGACGGCAAGCCTCTTAGTATTAATAAGCTCAATGATATTTATCTGCATCTGAGGTCGCATTCATTAAAGGAAAGGATAAGTGTACTTGGTTTGAATCAGGACCGGGCTGACGTTATTATTCCGGCCTGTGAGATTTATCTCACCGTAATGAAATGGGCATCGGTAAGACATATGTACGTTCCCCGGGTTGGATTGGTAGATGGCATCATTCAAACACTGATCGATAAAAATATAAGGAGCTGAAGGAAGGGGGGGGACAGAGGGCCATTCTAATCACCGATGCCACTTTACACAAAATTATACTTGTGTTTCTTTTTGATTTCCTAAGTTTGCGGGGATTTCGTTATGTCGATACTCCTGTTTACACTCATTTTACTTGCCGGAGCTTTTGTTGCAGGGCTGCTTGGCTCGCTAACCGGCCTCGGGGGAGGTGTAGTGCTGATCCCGCTTCTGACTTTGATTTTTGACGTCGACATCAGATACGCCATTGGCAGTGCCCTGGTAGCTTCAATTGCTACATCGTCGGGTTCCGCCGCGGCATATATCAAAGAGGGCATAACGAATATAAGGATCGGGATGTTCCTTGAAATTGCAACTACCACGGGTGCCATAATCGGGGCTCTTATCGCTGTCTATACAGCTACTCACATCGTTGCTGTCATTTTCGGTATTGTACTTCTTTTCTCGGCGATGATGTCAATACGTAAGAAGAACGAAGCTGCAGAGACTGAAGAAAAAAGCTTGCTGGCCCGTCTTCTGAAGTTAAATGGCAGCTATCCCTCTAAAGAGGGTATCGTTGAATATAAGGTACAACGGGTGGCCGGAGGATACGCCCTGATGACGCTTGCCGGTGTTATTTCCGGATTGTTAGGTATCGGGTCGGGCGCATTGAAAGTTCTGGCTATGGATACCGTTATGCGGGTACCTTTTAAGGTAAGCACAACTACAAGCAATTTTATGATCGGGGTAACGGCAGCGGCTAGCGCCGTAGTATATCTTCAGCGCGGTTACATCGATCCGGGCCTCGCTATGCCGGTTGTGATAGGAGTATTGGGAGGCGCATTTGTAGGCTCAAAAATACTCATCGGAGCCAGTACCAAAAAGCTTCGCATTTTGTTTAGCATAGTTATAAGTTTTCTTGCTCTGGAAATGATATATAATGGTTTGATGGGCAATTTATGAAGAATATTATCAAGTCATTCCGCAGCGACAGGGACGTTGCCTCGTTAGTTGGGAAGCTCTTAAGGGCAGGTGTTTTTACTGCCAGTGCGGTCGCT
>DALYUO010000098.1:15272-17361 GCA_031981225.1 Pararcticibacter sp. | reverse complement strand
AGCTCCTTAATCTCTACCATGGTTCCTCCCCTGACATCCAGAGTGTCGGGGTTTTGGCAGTAGAGACACCTGAACTGACAACCCTGTACAAATACTACCATCCGTATCCCCGGGCCGTCGTGTGTCCCAAACGTCTCAAGAGAGTGTATCCTTAAATGATCCGGGTCATCTATATTCAGTTTCGATGCTTCTATGTCCTGTAATGGAAAATACATATCTCGAATTTAGTCGTGTAAATATCGGTGTAATCCCTCGATAATAACAAAAGCCAGGCCGTTTTACAGAACCTGGCTTCCTATCTATGAAAAATGAAATAAATGGACTTGTTATTACATACTTTCGTGGAAAGTACGGGCAATTACCTCCAATTGGTGAGCGCGCGACAGGCGTACGAAGTTTACAGCGTAACCTGAAACGCGGATCGTTAACTGAGGGTAGTTTTCAGGATGGTTGTAAGCATCCATCAGCGTTTCCCTGTTAAGAACGTTCACATTCAGGTGATGTGCCATATGTTTGAAGTAACCTTCCATGGTGTTCACCAGATTGTTGATCTGTTCTTCTCTTGTATCTCCCAATGATTTAGGGATCATAGAGAAGGTGTTGGAGATTCCATCCTGAGCATCATTGTAATTGAGCTTCGCTACAGAATTCAACGAAGCAATAGCGCCGCTGCAGTCGCGTCCATGCATTGGATTCGCACCAGGAGCAAATGACTCGCCTCCCTTACGTCCATCAGGTGTTGCACCTGTATTGCTTCCGTACATTACATTAGAAGTAATGGTAAGCAATGAAAGCGTAGGAGTAGAGTTTTTGTATGTCTGGTGTTTACGTAATTCATTAATAAAGAAATGAGTTACTTCCTGTGCAATGCTGTCTGCACGATCGTCGTCATTACCGTACTGAGGGAAGTTTCCTTCAATTTTGAAGTCAACAGTCAGTCCTTTTTCGTTACGAACCGGAGTTACTTTGGCATATTTAATCGCAGATAAAGAGTCGGCGATAATGGATATACCGGCAGCGCCGTAGGCTATGTCAATCCTTGGATCAGAATCGATCAGCGCCATCTGAGCTCTTTCGTAATAGTATTTATCATGCATGTAGTGAATGATAAACATCGCCTTGGCATATACCCTTGCAAGCTCGCTTAAAGTGCGTTTGAACAGGTCGAATACCATGTCGTAATCAAGAGTGCCATCAGGCAGCTGAGGAATGTTCTTAATTACTTCTACTCCGTCGTGCTCTTCGCGACCGCCGTTTAATGCAATTAATAATGCTTTAGGCAGGTTGGCTCTTGCACCAAAATGCTGAATAGCCTTGCCTATTTCCTGGTAAGATACACAGCAGGCAATTCCATAGTCATCAGAACCGCGGTTCGGGCGCATCAGGTCATCGTTTTCGTATTGAATAGATGAAGTATCGATAGAAACCTGAGCACAGAATTTCTTAAAGCCTTCAGGAAGTTTGTCTGACCAGAGAACAGTCAGGTTTGGTTCCGGTGAAGCTCCTAAGTTATAAAGGGTCTGAAGGAAACGGAAAGATGTTTTAGTTACTTTAGTACGACCGTCATGCAGGATACCGCCAATTGATTCGGTAACCCAGGTAGGATCGCCGCCAAAGATCTCATCGTAAGAGGCAGGGCGTAAATGACGCACAGTACGTAATTTCATTACGAAATGGTCAATCATTTCCTGAGCTTCTACTTCAGTAATTACTCCGGCTGCAAGGTCTCTTTCAATATAGATGTCAAGGAATGATGATACATTTCCTAATGACATAGCAGCTCCGTCTTGTTCTTTAACAGCGGCAAGATATGCGAAATATACCCACTGTACAGCTTCAAGAGCGTTAGCAGCAGGACGGCTGATGTCGAAACCATATTCGGCAGCCATAACGATCATATCCTTTAAGGCGCCGATCTGTGTATTGATTTCTTCGCGAAGACGAACTTTATGTTCAGTCATTTCACCGCTAACTTTGGCAAGATCTGCTTTCTTAAATTTGATCAGCTGATCTACACCGTAAAGCGCCAAACGACGGAAGTCACCAATGATACGGCCGCGTGCATAGTTATCAGGGAGGCCTGTTAATA
>DALYUO010000098.1:5810-15262 GCA_031981225.1 Pararcticibacter sp. | reverse complement strand
GTTTTGATCGAAATGCCCTGATCTCAGGATCGTAAGCGTTAAATACACCTTCGTTGTGGTTCTTAGCGTAAGTGAAAATATCTTTTACTCTTTCAGATACCTCTAATCCACGCTCTTTAACTGCAGATTCAACCAGCTTAATACCACCAAAAGGTTTCATTGCCCTTTTGAGGAACTGGTCTGTTTGAATACCTACAATAACTTCATCTTCTTTTTTTATATACCCCGGCTTGAAAGCCGTCATGGTAGAAATTGTTTCAGTGTCTATCGCAAGGCACCCATTGTTAGCTCTTTCCTTTAAAAGTTCTGCTTTGCAGGCATCCCACAATCTGGTGGTCTTTGCTGAAGGGCCGGCTAAAAAGGAAGAATCTCCGGTATAAGGCTTGATGTTTTTTACAACAAAGTCATACACATTGATTGTTGTATTCCATTCTCCTGATTCGAATGGAACTGCTGTGACATCTGTTTTCATGTTAATTGAATTTTATATTAATTCTTTTGATAATGCAAAGTTAGAGAATGTTTAAACGTATAAATGTGACCTTCATCATTAATTGGTGTGATTTGTACATTTATAATTAATCGCCTTATTTATTGAGTTTTTCCAATCAATTTGCGCATTCTTTTAATAATGTCATTTCTTTGACAATTCTCAATGCGTTTGTTGGGTAACGTCTGTAGCATTCTCTGCATTCACCATCTTATTCTTCAAGAAGAATGCCATTACAGCTGTTAAAGCAAGTATACCTGAAAATAACCAGAATATAGAGGTATAGTCGCTGCTGAGGGTAATTAGCCATGGGCCCACAAAAGCGGCGGCCGACCAGGCAATAAGCACATACCCTAAAACCGAGCCTAATTTCTCAGAGCCGTAAATGTCTTTAATAAAGGCCGGTATAGTAGCAAAGGCGCCTCCATAGCAGCTGATAACAATAAATACGGCTACCTGGAATAATAGAGGATTTGTGGTCTGCGTCAGAATAATAAAACAGATCGTTCCGATAATATAAAAACACATAAAAGTGCTCCATCTACCAATCTTATCAGAAACGCTCGACCAGATTAATCGTCCGAGGCCGTTAAACAGACCAATGATTCCAACAAATATGATAGAAGCAGCTTCTGTTATATGAATAACGTCTTTAGCCATAGGAGCAGCTACGGCAATCAAAGCGATACCGCAGGTGGTATTAAAGAAAAGCATGAACCAGAGTCCATAGAAGCGGACGTCTTTCAAAAGTTCGGCAGCCGAAATATGAGCTCCTCCGCTATGGTAATCTACCACTCCCGAAGGTACTGAAGGAACGGCTAGGTAGAGAGAAGCGAGCACCATCAGTATAGAATAGGCTAAAGCCAACGTATAAAAAGTGTTTGATACACCTAAGGCTCCCGTAAGCGGAGAAATAATCTGCGAGGCGAGAATAGATCCCGCGGCAAACGACATGATCACCAGTCCTGATGCAAACCCCGGTTTGTCGGGAAACCATTGAACCACCACTGAAACAGGGGTGATATAGCCGAAGCCAAGACCAATGCCGCTGACAACGCCATAGAAGAGGTAGAATACAGGTAAAGAACCGATAGAATTAGCAAAGCCGGCGCCTGCCAGTCCGATACCAAAAAACAAAGCCCCTAATAGTCCGGCCTTTTTTGGCCCCACTCTATGAACAAACTTACCCATAAATGCCGCTGTAAGACCTAAAAAGCAAATAGCAAGACTAAAAGCAAATTTCAGCTGATGAGCGTCCCATCCATTTAATAATTCGATCGGTTTAATCCACACACTGTAAGCATAAATAGAGCCGATAGATAATTGAAGAGTCATTCCGGCTAATGCCATTAGCCATTTATTTTTGGAAGCCATAAAGGAGTTATTCTAATTGCGGCAAAAGTATGAACCACTTCCCACTAAAAAATTGACCGTCGTCATATGTGTAACAAATCATTTAATTAACCCGTCGGACCAGTATCCGCTTCATACAGGATGCTACAGGTTGCAGAAAAGGAAATAAGACTGTAAAATCGTATTATGGCTTGAAGACAGATGAATGTCTTCAATAATGCCAATGCCAATTATTGCTTAGATTCCTTTTAACCAAATGATACAACCATGAGATTATGCATTAAGATAGGTCTGGTAACAGCAGCTGTTGTCTTTTCATCCTTCATGCTTATTAAACCAGCGAACAAACCGACCCTTTTTATAATAGGAGACTCTACCGTTAAGAACGGCAAGGGAAACGGCGATAACCAGCAATGGGGCTGGGGAAGTTTGTTAGCAGGTCACTTCGACACCACAAAGATCCATATTGAAAATCGTGCTCTTGGCGGTACCAGCAGTCGTACTTACCGCACCAGGGGGCTTTGGGAAGCAGTACTGAAACAACTAAAGCCGGGAGACTTTGTGCTGATGCAGTTTGGTCATAACGACGGCAGTCCGCTGGACGACACCGCACGCGCCCGGGGAACGATTAAAGGAACTGGTAACGAAAGTCGTGAGATATATAATCCGATCACAAAAAAGCAGGAGGTTGTGCATACATATGGATGGTATCTGTCTAAATTTATAGAAGAAGCCAGGGCTAAAGGAGCTGTTGCAATTGTATGTTCTCCCGTTCCGCGCAATAACTGGAAAAACGGAAAAACGAACAGGTCTGAAGACTATGCAAAATGGGCGAAGGAAACGGCTCAATCAGCTGGAGCCTATTTTATCGACCTGGGTAAATCCATTGCAGATAAATACGATGACCTGGGTGAAACGAAAGTAAGCTCATTTTTTCCAGCTGATCATACCCATACCAACAAGGAGGGTGCAATCATAAATGCTGCTTGTGTTGCCGATGGTATACGGGCAATTAAAGACCTCCCATTGAACCAATACCTTGCCGCCCCCTCTCTGCCTTCGCCGGGACAGCAGCTTCCAAAGAAAAAGCAAGTACTAAAGCAAATGCGGCTCGCAAATCAGTACTTCATGGATAAGTGGCCCGATGCCGGGAAGATAATAGTGACCAATAAGGCGCGGCCCAGTAATATCTGGACCCGTGCCGTGTATTACGAAGGGCTGATGGCCCTTTACGCGATGGATAAAAAGAAAGCGTATTACGACTATGCGGTACAATGGGGGGATAAACATAGCTGGGGCTTAGCCAATGGTGTCACTACACGCAATGCCGATAACCATTGTGCCGGGCAGACCTATATCGACCTTTACCTGATTGATAAGAAACCTCAACGGATCAAGGATATTAAGGAAAGTATGGACCTCATGGTCAAAAGTGATAATAAAGACGACTGGTGGTGGATTGATGCATTACAAATGGCAATGCCTGTATTTACCCGCCTGGGAGTAATTTATCAGGATACATCTTACTTCCGTAAGATGTACGATCTCTATAGCTATACCAAACATAATCATGGTGGGAATGGCTTATATAATCCTGAAGACAAACTCTGGTGGAGAGATAAGGATTTTGTTCCGCCTTACAAAGAACCAAACGGAGAGGACTGTTATTGGTCAAGAGGCAACGGATGGGTGATTGCTGCTTTGGTTCGCACCCTTCAGATGCTTCCTCATTCCGACCCGCATTATGCCGAATACCTTCAGGATTATAAGGACATGATGCAGGCTGTGCTGCCCTTACAGCGTTCTGATGGCTTCTGGAATGTAAGCTTACACGATCCTTCTCATTTCGGAGGGAAAGAAACATCAGGTACTTCCCTCTTCGTCTATGGAATGGCCTGGGGAATGAACCATGGGATATTAGACCGGTCTGTTTATCTTTCCCCGGCAGTAAAGGCCTGGAACGCGATGTCAGTAGAATCCGTTCACAAAGATGGCGCACTGGGATATGTTCAGGGTACAGGGAAAGAACCTAAAGACGGGCAACCGGTAAGCTATACGCATATGCCCGACTTCGAGGATTACGGGTTAGGGTGCTTCCTCCTGGCGGGTACTGAAGTATATAAGCTAAAGAAGTAAATTTAAAACCTGTTGCAGTTTAACATTAGTTTCTAATCTGTACACGATGAAGATTGCTTTTAAAATGAAACTGAATGCCGGCTTTAAAGAGGAGTATAAAAAACGGCACAGTGAGATATGGCCAGAACTAAGAGATTTGCTGAAAAGAGAGGGTATTAGTGACTATACCATTTTCCTTGATGAAGAGACCAACACCCTGTTCGCGGTTCAGAAACAGGAAGGATCAGCATCCTCCCAGGACCTGTCCGATAACCCCGTTGTTAAGAAATGGTGGGCCTATATGGCCGATATAATGGAAACGAACCCTGATAATTCGCCTGTAAGCATACCTCTTACAGAGGTTTTTCATATGGACTAAGCAAATGAAAGATTCAAGAAAACGCCTCCTCGTACTGATTGTATTGATGCTTCAATGCTTCTTTATAAATACTGAGGCCCGCTGCCAGTCACCAGTGTGGCCGCAAGTAAAAAAAGAGATGCACCCCTGGATTCGGTGGTGGTGGATGGCCAACGCTGTTAATGAAAATGATATAGCAACGTTATTGAACACCTATAACCAGGCAGGTATCGGAGGCGTCGAGATTGCACCGATCTACGGAGTGAAAGGTTATGAAAAACACTATATCCCCTACTTGTCTCCTCAATGGATGAACATGCTGGGTTATACTGTCAAAACCGCTTCAGGCCTTAACATGGGTGTCGACCTCACAAATGGTACTGGCTGGCCCTTTGGCGGTCCTCAGATCACGCCGCCATATGCGGCATCTAAACTGATTGTACAAACGTACCAGCTCGCTAAAGGCCAGGTCCTGTCAGAAAAGATCAGGGTAAAGGCGCCGAATCAGGAATCTGCAACATTTCAGTTCCTCACAGCCTATAGCGATAATGGAGAGGTTCTGCAACTGGGTGATAAAGTAAATGCAGATGGCACTTTAAACTGGTCGCCAAAATCGGGAACATGGGATTTATATGCTTGCTTCAACGGAAAGACCTGGCAGATGGTAAAACGATCTTCTCCGGGGGGCGAAGGATATTCCCTGAATCATTTCTCTGAAGAGGCGCTTACCAGATACCTCGGTCGTTTCGATCAGGCATTCAGTAACAATCCACCGGGAGTGAGGGCTTTTTATAACGACAGCTATGAAGTGTACGGCGCTGACTGGTCAGAAGACTTCCTCAGCTTGTTTCACGATAGAAGAGGGTATGACCTCCGGCCTTTCATCAGGGAGCTTGTGAGTAAAGACTCTTCTGAGCGTCAGGCGAGGTTGAAATCTGATTACAGGGAAACCATGTCGGAGATGCTTCTTGAAAACTTCACGCAGCCATGGACAGCCTGGGCACACAAATATAAAGGGATAACCCGTAACCAGGCGCATGGATCACCGGGTAACCTGCTCGATCACTACGCCGGGGTCGATATCCCCGAATGCGAAACTTTTGGCTCCAGTTATTTTCCTATCCCCGGACTGCGCCGCGACAGTGCAGATATCCGTAATGTAGATCCCGATCCTGTAATGCTGAAATTTGCGTCATCAGCGGCGCATGTCGCCGGTCATAACCTGGCTTCCTGCGAAACATTTACCTGGCTTACCGAACATTTCAAGACCTCTCTTTCGCAGTGTAAGCCCGAGGTAGAACAGGTATTCCTGTCGGGAATCAACCACGTGTTTTTTCATGGTACCACGTATACCCCAAAGGACGCCGCATGGCCGGGCTGGCTTTTTTATGCGTCGGTCGACTTTACTCCGCACAATAGCTTCTGGAATCACCTGCCGGGATTAACTTCCTATATAACCAGGGTGCAGTCGGTATTGCAAACAGGTAAGCCCGATAATGAAATTTTGATTTACTGGCCCGTATACGACGCCTGGAATAATCCAAAAGGAATGGATTTGCCGCTGAAAGTTCACAATATAGACGACTGGCTGCATCCTACGCCTTTTTATAAAAATGTTGTACAGCTGCAGAGAGCCGGGTATTGCCTCGATTTTGTATCCGATAATTTACTGAAGAATGCTTCGTCCGCGGATGGAATGGTGCTCACTTCTGCAACCGGGGCGCCATACAAGGTCCTGGTGATTCCCAAAGCACACATAATGCCGGTATCTACATTGAAAAAAGTCTTTCAGCTCGCACAAGACGGGGCCTCGGTCATCTTACAAGGGCTCCCTTCCGACGTACCTGGACTGGGCAATCGCGACGAAAGAACCGCACAACTTAAAGATCTGTTAAAAAGCCTCTCCCTTTCTGATGCCGGGAAGGGGGTGAGCATACAAAAAGCAGGCAAGGGCAGGATCATTCTTTCAGATGATGTGCAGCAGGCCCTGGAATATGCAGGTCTGCACCGCGAGAGGCTAACAGATGAAGGCCTCGGCTTTATCCGTCGCCAGGACGGCTCGGATAAGTACTATTACATCGTTAACCACACCTCTAAAACCGTGAACGGAGAGATACCGCTCAATGTTAAAGCAGGCGCTGTATTAATTCTGGATCCTCAGACCGGCGCTTCAGGCGCAGCCTCGTTCTCGAAAACAGAAAATGCAACAAACGTGAAGGTGCAGATGCTGCCGGGAGAAGCCCTGATCTTAAAAGCCACGCCTGCTCCTGCGGGAAATATTAAAACCTGGAAATATCTTAACAAGCCTTTGAATCCCATAGAAGTAAAGGGGAAATGGAATATTCATTTTACAGATGGTGGCCCTTCTCTTCCTGCCGGCAGACAGCTGAAACAACCGGAAGCCTGGACTTCTTTCCCGGATAGTGCAGCTGTGTTTTTTTCAGGACGGGCTGAGTACAGCGTTTCATTTAATATGCCAAAGGTCCCTGCTTCAGAGTTTGTACTTGACCTCGGTAAAGTGTACGAAAGCGCGAGAGTGTGGGTAAACGGCAATGATGCCGGTATCCTGTGGAGTATCCCCTACACGATGCGGATTGGCAAGTATCTAAAGCCGGGCAAAAACACTATTAAGATAGAGGTTGCGAACTTGATGGCAAACCGGATCCGTTACCTCGACAGAAAAGGTATTGAATGGAAAAAGTTTAAGGATATTAATGTAGTAGATATTAATTATAAGCCCCTTGATGCTTCAAACTGGAAAGTGCAGCCTTCGGGCCTGGAAGGACCGGTAGGAGTTATACCCTATAACGAATAACAAAAGTGGCTTTATTCTCTAAATTTCGCGGCTCTTTTAACGGAATTTTATACATTAGTGCAGTCCACTGCAAAAAGGATAACCAATGAAACTGACCAGGTTTTTTGACCATATTCATATTGATGAGTATTCTGCAACTCCTAAATATCTGCAGCTTACCAATTCTATTTTAATAGCGATCGAGGCGGGAAAGATTCACAAGAATGACATGCTCCCCTCCATTAACGAATTGAGTTATGAACTGGAAATATCAAGGGATACGGCCGAAAAAGGGTATAAATACCTGAAAAATATAGGAGTTCTCGGTTCCGTTCCGGGAAAAGGATATTTTATTACAAGTACCGACTTCAGGCAGACGCTTCGCATCTGCCTTTTCTTCAATAAGCTCAGCTCACATAAGAAGATCATTTATGATGCTTTTGTCAAAACGCTTGGGGAGCAGGTGCCTGTAGATTTTTATGTATATAACAGCGACTATATGCTGTTTAAGAAGATGCTGAGCAATAAGATGGAGGGGTATTCTCATTATGTGATTATTCCCCACTTTATTGAGGGCGAAGAGAAGGCCTACGAAATCATTAACGCAATACCCAAAGAAAAGCTGATCATCCTTGATAAGATCATCCCCGGATTAACGGGCGAGTATGCCGCGGTGTACGAGAACTTTGAAAGGGACATTTATAGCGCACTTGAGCAGGCTAAAGATCTGTTAAGCAAGTACCAGACGATTAAACTCATCTTCCCTGAAAATAGTTATTATCCGAAAGAGATCAAAAAGGGATATCTGAAGTTCTGCCGTCAATATGCTTTCAACCATCATTTTGTGAGCGATATTCTCACCGAGCCCATAGAGGAAGGTGAAGTGTATATCAACTTAATGGAAAGCGATCTGGTCACTCTGATTGAACGTCTGATTCATCAGGACTTGAAAGTTGGAAAAGATGTGGGGGTTATTTCATATAATGAGACACCATTAAAGAAAATCATCCTGGATGGGATCACTACGATATCAACAGATTTTAATGAGATGGGCGCTATTGCCGCCAAAATGATACTTGAGAATTCAAATAAACATGTCAAGGTGCCATTTTACCTGAATATCAGAGCATCGCTATAAACAATAATCGATCACTGTATCTTTCGTCTCATCAAAACAAACATCTTTCCTTTTTCACTTGTAATAAGATGCAATGACAACAAAACACTTGTACGAGACGGGGATAATCGGAAATTGCTCTTTCCTGGCTCACGTTCATAAGAATACCAATATCGCATGGCTATGCTGGCCGCGCTTCGACAGTACTTTTATCTTCGGCTCACTGCTGGATGAAAAAAAAGGAGGGGAGTTTTCTATTCTTCCTTCCGGCGAATATTCCTCTCATCAGTATTATCTCGAGAATACCAATGTTTTATGTACTGAGATCACCTGTGAAAACGGCCGCTACCGTATTACAGATTTTGCGCCGCGTTTTCATCAGTACGAGCGTTTTTTTAAGCCTTTGATGCTGATCAGAAAGATTGAGGTACTCGAAGGATCACCACGGATACGGGTGAAATGTGATCCTGTTAGTGACTATGGAAAAGTAAAGTTAAGAGCACACAGGGGCAGCAATCATATAAATTACCACGGTTGCGATGATAAGATCCGTTTAACCACAAACATCCCCGTTACCTATGTATTTGAAGAAACTTATTTTGTACTGAATGAAACGAAGTATTTGGTTCTTACTTATGGCAATCCCCTTGAAGCACCGCTGGTAAGTACCAGTGAGAATTTCCTGAGGGAAACAGTTACCTACTGGCGTTTGTGGATTAAACATTCTACAATTGCAGGTTTCCATCAGCCATTTGTTATCCGGTCGGCCCTCACTTTGAAAATACATCAGTACGAAGATACCGGGGCGATTATTGCAGCCAGTACTACCAGTCTTCCTGAGTCAAATGGGAGCGGAAGGAATTGGGATTACCGCTATTGCTGGCTTCGCGATACCTATTATGTGATATCTGCTTTAAATCATATAGGCCATTTTGAGGAGATGGAGCATTACTTTAACTATGTGGCAGATATTTCCGTATCCGAAGATTTCAGGTACCAGCCTCTGTACAGGATAGACGGAAAAAAGGAGCTTCCCGAAATTATACTGGACCATCTTTCGGGTTATCAGGGGAATCAGCCGGTGAGGATAGGAAACCAGGCTTATGAACATGTTCAAAATGATATTTACGGACAGGTAATGATTTCGCTCATGCCTTTGTATACAGATCATCGTTTCGTTTTCCGGGAGCGGAAAGATTCTGATAAATGGATTGAAGCCGCTCTG
>DALYUO010000098.1:0-5800 GCA_031981225.1 Pararcticibacter sp. | reverse complement strand
GAGAAAGATGCCGGGATCTGGGAGTTCCGTAATTTCGCCAATATTCATTGTTACAGTAACTTGTTTCAATGGGCTGGTTGTTCTGCAGCAGCTAAGGTGGCACGTACTATAAAAAATAAGCAATTGGAAGAAAAAGCACTGTTTTTAATGCAGAAAGCGGCTGCCCATATTGAGAGTTGTTACGATCCGCTGAGGAAAGTTTATACGAATGCTACGGGTAGTTCTCATCTTGATGCCAGTACGTTACAGCTTATCATGATGAATTACCTCGATCCATCGTCGGAGAGGGCTAAGGATCATTTGAAAGCGCTGGAGGCAGAGCTAAAGACACCTAATGGCTTGTTTTACCGTTATCTCCACGAAGATGATTTTGGCAAACCGAAGACGACTTTTTTAATCTGCGCCTTCTGGTATGTCGAAGCGCTTGCTTGTGTTGGTCGTCTTGACGATGCTATACGCGAATTTGAGAACCTGCTGCAGTACTCAAACCATCTTATGCTGTTCAGCGAGGACGTCGACGAGGAAACTGGCTGCCAGTGGGGTAACTTTCCCCAGGCATATAGTCATGTAGGCCTTATGAACGCCGCCTATAGAATTGCAGTTAAACTTGACAGGCCGGTGTTTTTGTGAGTTAGTTATGGGTTGCAGGATGTGAGTTGCGGGTTGCAGGCCCGAAAAAGTATGTTATGTTAAAGGTAAAATGACTTATGATCTCATAAAACAAAACTACCAATTGTTTTTACTTACAACTTACAACTTACAACTTTTTACTTACAACTTCTTTTCAATGCGAGCGACTTCAGAAGCCTTCTTACTTCACGGTAGTCGCGGAGGAAGAAGCGTGCAGCAGAAATATTGCTTCCTATCTTTATAGTAAAAGCAGTTTCTGGCATCACCTTGAACATATCTTCATCGGTATGATCGTCACCCAGAGCCATCACGTAGTCATAATTCATGTTATCTAGCCAGGTGGCAGCCACCTTACCCTTGTTAACCTCCACGTTCTTGATTTCAATTACCTTATTGCCGGGCAGCATTTGCAATCCCTTATCTACGGTGATGAAACGAAGCGTGTTCATCAGATCATTGGCCCGTAGTTCACCAAGGCCTTCTTCCACCTTCCGGTAATGCCAAACGAGCGAATAGCTTTTTTCTTCAATAAATGATCCTGGTGTACGGTCTACGTAAGTTTCAAGTACCGGGCGTATATCTTGTTTCCATTGATTATAGAGCCCCGGCATCTTGACCCATTCGCTGTCTATGCGTTTCTGCCATACGCCATGTTCTGCAATCATGTCAATCGGCATTTTCCCAAACCAGTCTTCAAGCGTTTGATATTTCCGGCCGCTTATTATAACAACATGATTTGCCGGATCGGCAATAAGTTGCTGAAGAATGTTGTAAAGGTCTTCGTCGGGAAAGGCAAGGTCGATGTTTGATTTAAAGCCTACCAGCGTTCCGTCATAGTCCAGAAAGATGATTCTCCGGCTAGCTCTGCTGTATTGAGCTTCAATCAGGGCGAGTGTTTGGTGTTCTACGTGCTTAGCCTGCATGGATCCCTGCATTGCCTTTACTTCCTGAAGCCTGTCCATATAGATCTTTACCCAATGCCTTATGTTGAATTTAGACACTACTTCGCGCATTGCCTGCATCCGTCGCTGCTGTTCTTCCAAAGGCATATTGAGCGCCTCAATAATAGCCCTGTAAACTTCCCCGACATTGTTAGGGTTCACAATAAGTGCGTCAATCAGCTCTTTGGCTGCCCCAGCCATTTCGCTTAATATCAACACGCCGGTATTGTTTGTGCGACTGGCTACATATTCCTTGCTAACCAGGTTCATGCCATCGCGCATGGGGCTTATAAGACAAACCTCAGCCATTTTATAGAGCGCAGAAAGCATTTCAACCGGGAACGAACGGTAGTAATAATTTACCGGAGTCCAGTTTAAAGTACGATAGCGGGCATTTATGTTCCCTACTAATTTGTCAATTTCATCTCTCAGATCCTTGTACTGTGAAACATTGTCCCTTGATGGAACGACGATCATGTACAGGAACACATTTTCAATGTATTCGGGGTTTTTCTGTAACAGTATATCAAAAGCCTGAAGTCGCTGAAGTATTCCTTTGCTATAATCCAGCCGGTCGATCGAAAGGATCATTTTAGAACTCCCAAACGATTCGCGAAGGGCAGCGGCATTTTCCAGAACCTCGCTGCTGTCGGCAAGAGATTCGAATTTTTTATCGTCTATCCCCATGGGGAAGGTTTCCGCTACTACCACGCGGCCGTTATAGCTTATCTCATTAGCTGAAGTATGTACCGGCAGTATCCTCGATACTGAGCTGATGAAGTGTCGCACATCGTCGAAGGTATGGAAACCAAGAAGATCGGCGCCAAGCATGTTATCCAGTATCTCCGCCCGCCATGGTATAAGTCTGAAAAGTTCGTAAGAAGGAAATGGAATATGCAGGAAAAATCCTATTGTAATATTGGGTTGTTCCTGACGGATCATTCCGGGCAAGAGTAAAAGCTGATAATCGTGTATCCAGATAGTATCTCCCGGCTCTGCGATTTTAAATATTGCTTCTTTGAACTTTTTATTCACTTCCACATAGCTATCCCAGTAGCTTTGTTCATATCGTGCATAAGTAGGATGGTAGTGAAAGATAGGCCAGAGTGTTTCATTAGAAAAGCCTTCATAATACAGGCTGATCTCCTCCTGGGTGAGAAAGACAGGATAAAGGTTCATCTTTTCCAGTCTTGTCGTTATTTCCTCATGGTTTTCTTCATCTGCGGCCTCAATCCCCGGCCAGCCCAGCCACATATTATTTCCTTGCCTGTAAATCGAACCCAGGCCGGTGGCCAATCCTCCCTCACTTTGTCTGAATTCCATTTCGCCGTTGTTATTTGTGATCTTTACCGGCAATCTGTTTGATACAATTATCGTCTTCATATGGTCTCCTTTTAAATAAAGCGCTAAAAAGGGCTTAGTGTTTGAATAAAATATATTTTGAAGTGAAGAATGGCGTCCTCTCCTCAATTTATAGCGTCAACTGAGTGGTGATGTGGTAATGTACAAAAAAAATACAGAAGCGGGTTTTCCACATTGGTTTTCCACATTTATAGAGTAAATTATGAATTTAATGAGAACCGAACAGGATATATCGTGTTAATACCTTATTAATCAACTGAATGAAAAACTAAAAATCAACTCGTCATGACACGGAACAGGGCTTTAACCATTAAGAACTGGATTAAAACTATGGGATTTGAATTAACAAAATCTCATCATCTGGATCACCGGACAAAAAAGATCAAGTATTACACTCTTGGCAACTTTGGTGTATACGAAGAAATTACACCAACGAGAACTTCTGCTCACAAGAAACAGAAATTTATTTCCTGGACCCCCTGGGGAGATCATTTTGAGGTGAACTCTGTGCGCGACCTAAGTCAGGCTTATCAAAATTTCGTAACCTATAACCCCAATTGAGAATGAGGACTATAAGCCAGGGAGCCTGAGCGTTAAAAGTGGTTCTTTGGCTTATAGTCGCCCCTTCTATAGGGGCCTTATCTAATAGCTATCCTCTCCGAAAGCTAAGTTGTGAAAGCTTTTCGCCCAAAACTTCGGAGATCTTCCTGTAAGATTCTACCGTCCAGCCTGCAACGTGGGGACTTAGAATAATCTTTCCGCTATTTATCAGTTCGTCAAACCATGGCTGCTGGCCTAGTGCAGGAAATTTTTCTGACTCAAGTACATCTAGTCCGGCACCCAGGATCTTTCCTTCTTTTATGGCTTTCAATACTGCAGACGTGTTTACAATTTCACCCCTTGCCGTGTTTAACAGAAATATCGGTTTTTTAAAATGAAACAGGTATTCATCGTCCACAAGCTGCCGGGTTTCTCTGGTCAATGGAATGTGAAGACTCAGAATATCCGAATGTCTGACGATCTGCTCCATGCTTACTTCTTTTACAAACTCGTCGCCAAATCCGCTCTTGTATTTATCATAAGCAATGATGTTCAAATCAAAACCCCTCAGTTTCGTAGCAAAGCTGCTCCCCATGAAACCATATCCGATTATTCCCACCGTTTTGCCACTCAGTTCAATACCACGGTTACCTTCCCTGTCCCAGATGCCATTTCTTATTTCCATATCGCCTTTTCGGAGATTATCCATAAGTGACAGGAGCATCCCGATGGCATGTTCAGCCACGGCATCCCGGTTACCTTCAGGAGCATTAAGGCATACTATATCCTTCTGTTTAGCCGTTTTTTCATCGATGTTATCCATCCCGGCACCGGCACGTACAATAAACTTTAGCTTTACAGCAGCATCCATTATTTCGCTGTCGATGTTGAATTTTGTACGTATCGCCAGCCCTTCATAATCATGTATGACGGCCATGGTTTGTTCTCTGGTATATTCAGGAAAGTCGTCTACGGTATATCCAAGACTTAGTGCCTTTTCTTTGAATGCGTGGTGAAGTTTATCTGCGATGAGAATTTTAGCCATTTGTATTACGTAAGATAGTGCGAATTTCGTGCTTCTTAATTCCTTATCTGTAAACTATTTGTCAGTTTCACAAAGTCGTCTACTGTCAATCGCTCTGCCCGGAGGTCAAGCACGGGATCGTCTCCCATTTTGTCTTTACTGATCAACGACGACAGGGCATTGCGGAGGGTTTTCCTGCTTTTACTACCTTCCAAAAGAAAGCTTCGTCGCAGTCAAGTTTTTCAATTTCATTCCTGTTCAGGCGGATCACGGCAGAAAGAACTTTAGGAGGAGGATTAAATACTCCGGCTTTCACTGTAAACAGGTATTCCACCTTATAATAAGCCTGTACAAAAACGCTTAGGATTCCGTATTCCTTCGAGCCCGCTTTCGCGGCACATCGTTCTGCAACCTCCTTCTGAAACATGCCCACAACCTCTGGTATCATATTACGGTTATCGAGGATTTTAAATAGTATCTGTGACGAGATATTGTAGGGGAAGTTTCCGATTACGCCAACCTTACCGGAAAAGGTTGCCGGAAAGTCTAATTTCAAAAAATCCCCGTTGATCAAACGATCTCCCAGTGAAGCGTATTTCTTCTGAAGGAACTGAAAGGACTCCTCATCGATGTCGATCATATGGGTTTGGTACTCCGATTTCTGCAGAAGGAAGTCAGATAAAATACCCATTCCTGGTCCCACTTCTAATACATCACTGTACCGTCCTGCAGGTATTAAGCTTTCTACAATTTTTGAAGCGATATTCTTATCGGTAAGGAAATGTTGTCCTAAGTGTTTCTTCGCACGAACCATTCTGTATTTTTTAGCAGCGGGGATTGCAAACTTAGGCAATTGCTTTTATATGTGAAATATATCAAACCTATAATAGAAAAACAATTTATTTCACTTCTAATCTAGTGCAAACGTCCCAAAAAACGTTAATAAGTTAGGTGTCATGTCCTGAAAAAGTTGACTAAATCGGGTATGGAATTGGTGGCACGTCGCGACTATTGGAAATGTGCCCTAAAAAGAGATTGACAGGCAATATCTCAACTTACTTATGAAAAAAATAATTTCGGTGGCACTATTCACTTTGGCGTTTTTATCGGTACTTATGGGCCAAAATCAAGTTAAACCAAAGGTTTCTAATAGTCGCAATATCGATTTTATGGTTAACGAATTAAAAAGTCAAATCGGAAATAAATATTTTGACAAAGCCAAAGGTATAGTTCTTATTTCAAAACTTGACGAGATGTTAGTTAAACATTTGTTGGATCCTTCGTCCCTCGAAAATGCGGCCGC
>DALYUO010000097.1:5761-17486 GCA_031981225.1 Pararcticibacter sp. | reverse complement strand
CAAGGGAGAGCCGCTCATACGAGGAAAGGGTCCGGGACTGTCGGATCCGGAGCGAGGGCAACTGCAGCAGGAGATGGAGCAAAGGATGAGGGAAAAACTGGAACAGCTAAAGCAGCAGGCCGCTATCGCTACGGAAGAGGGCCAGGATACCAGCACGCTCATGGGGAAAAGGGTGAAGTTTTAGAGGGGAGGCAGAACTTCACTGACAAGAATAGTTGATTTTGAATTGTCGTTCAAAACAATCACATTTTCTGTTATTTAGTATTTTTGAATACATAAGATTAAGTCATGGAAAGAATTGTATTGGAGGTGGATGACCGTACAGCTAAAGCATGGTGCAGCGATAGACAAAGCTATTTTGTCGGGAAAAATTGCTGTGTCTTCACAAACCCTTGAAGAATTGACGTTAGTTATTTTCCGGAGAAAATTCGATAAATATTTTCTAAACGAAATTGAACGGCTGGAGATCGTAGATAAGATTGCACAAAACAGCGTTCTTTGTGACCCCGAGCTCAAGATTTTTGACTGTCGTGATCCAAAAGACAACATGATCCTAGAGCTTGCCGTTGCCGCTAATGCTTCGTGCAACATCTCAGGAGATGAGGATTTGTTAACGTTGCATCCTTTCAGAGGTATTCCTGAATAGTTCTTTGGCGGATGGTTGTCTATCGGCCAACTTCAGAATTAATGAAAAAGGCTTTTTATCATGTAAGATGGTTCATATTTCATATTTAAAAAAACTTTTACTGAGTCATTAATTTTACCTATTTTTGCAGGCTCAATTGCCGTGCTTTGAAATCGTTACAGGAATATCGAATATCATATACAGGGTTAAAGACGGGGAAGCATCAATTCGATTTTGATATTGATGAACGTTTTTTCAATGAGTTTGAATACTCGTTGGTGAAGACCGGTGAGCTGAAAGTTGATCTTGAGCTGGATAAGCAGGAAACGATGATCATTCTTCAGTTTGCAATTAGGGGAAATATATTTCTCAATTGTGATGTTTGTCTTTCGGATTTTCCGACTGTTGTTGATGTAAATGAACGGCAGATTGTTAAGTTCAGTGGAGATGAGAATCTGGAAGATAATACAGATGAGATCATTGTGCTTGGGAAAAATGAGCATGAGATAGACGTTTCGCCTTTGATATATGAGTATATTAATCTGGCGGTGCCCTATTTTCATCGTTGTGAGGAGTCGGGCTCGACTCCGTGGTGCGATAAGGAAATGCTTGAGAAGCTGGAAAAGCTTTCAGGGCAGGTTACAGAAGAAGAAGAACAAAAAGAACAAACCGGTGCAGATCCGCGATGGGATGCACTAAAAAAGATAAAAAATAAAAATTAAAAAACAGGAAAATGGCACATCCAAAACGGAAAATTTCAAAGTCGAGAAGAGATAAGAGAAGAACTCACTATAAAGCTGAAGCTCCTGCTCTATCTACATGCAAGACTACAGGCGCAGTTCATTTGCCTCATCATGCCTACAATGTTGACGGCAACCTGTATTATAATGGTAAATTAGTTATCGAGAATACGGCTATTGCTTAAGTTAATTTTCTGAAATGAAAATTGGCTTAGATATAATGGGTGGAGATTTTGCTCCCAGGGCTACTGTTCTGGGTGCAATTGCAGCCTATAAAGCCTTAGAGCCGCACCAGAAGTTGGTGCTTATCGGCGATAAAGACCACGCTCTTCCCATTCTGGAAGAGCACAACTTCAGTCCTGAAAATTTTGAGTTTGTTCATACCACTCAAGCTATTGGTATGGGCGAGCATCCTACTAAAGCAATCACTCAGAAACCCGATTCAAGTATTAGTCTTGGTTTTAAATTACTGAAAGAAGGGAAGATTGATTCTTTTTCTTCGGCAGGTAACACAGGAGCCATGCTGGTAGGCGCTATGTTTAGCATTAAGACTATTCCCGGAGTTATACGGCCGGCCATTTCTACGGTAGTGCCGAAGCTTAAAAAGGGATATGGGATTATGCTGGATGTTGGTGCTAATGCCGATTGTAAGCCTGATACGCTTCTTCAGTTCGGGATATTGGGCAGCCTTTTCGCTGAGAATATCCTTGGCATTCATAACCCGAAAGTTGGGTTGATGAATATCGGTGAGGAAGAAGAAAAGGGTAATCTGCTGATGCTTGCCACGCACCCGATGATGAAGGACACAAATTCGTTTAACTTCATCGGAAATATTGAGGGACGTGATTTATTCAATGAAAAGGCTGATGTGATTGTCTGTGATGGCTTTACGGGAAATGTGATGCTGAAGCTCGCGGAGACTTTTTATGTTCTTACCCGTCAAAAGGGATTCCAGGATGAATTTTTTGCTAGGTTCAATTACGAACAGTATGGGGGCAGCCCTATCCTGGGTGTTAATGCACCGGTAATTATAGGGCATGGAATATCAAGTCCGGAGGCGATCAAGAATATGATCCTTCTGTCAAGAAGCATGATCACTACTAAGTTAATTGATAAGATCACAGCTGCATTCAAATAATTCAGACAGGAGACAATGCAAAAGATTTATGCTGCAATTACAGCGGTCAACGGATACGTACCTGATTATGTGCTCACTAATCATGAATTGGAGACCATGGTGGAAACCAATGATGAGTGGATCACCAGCCGTACAGGTATAAGGGAAAGAAGAATATTGAAGGGAGAGGGGGTAGCTACTTCTGATCTTGCAGTTCCTGCAGTGCAAGGCTTACTCGAAAAGCGGGGGATAAGCGCTGAAGAGATTGATCTGATCATTTTCTGCACATCCACTCCCGATATGCCGATACCGGCTACTGCGAATATACTCGCTCACAAAATTGGCGCTAAGAATGCGTGGGGTTGGGATCTGCAGGCTGCATGTTCGGGCTTCGTTTACGGCTTGACAACAGGCGCTCAATTTATCGAATCAGGGAAACATCAGAAAGTACTGGTAGTTGGTGGCGACAGGATGTCGGCTATCGTCAACTACGAGGACCGTGCTACCTGTATTCTCTTCGGCGACGGCTGTGGAGCGGTATTGCTCGAACCGAATACTGAAGGTTTAGGTGTGATCGATTCTATTCTGAAAAGCGATGGCGCCGGTTGCCAGTTCCTTTATGTAAAGGCAGGAGGTTCGCTAAAACCGGCATCTCACGATATGGTTGATGCAAAGGAACATTATGCTTATCAGGAAGGGCAAACGGTGTTTAAATCGGCTGTGACTAATATGGCAGATGTAGCCGCAGAAGTAATCGAACGCAATAATCTGAAGGGTGAGGATATAGCATGGCTTGTCCCTCATCAGGCAAATAAAAGGATTATTGACGCTACGGCCAATCGTGCGGGTGTACCTGCAGAGAAAGTGATGATCAATATAGACCGCTATGGAAACACCACAAATGGAACTATTCCTTTATGTTTGTGGGAGTGGGAAAGTAAGCTGAAAAAGGGTGACAATATTATCCTTGCTGCGTTTGGCGGTGGATTCACCTGGGGGTCTGTGTATTTGAAGTGGGCGTATTGACGTTATAAGTTATAAGTTGTGGGTGGAAGGACGCGGCGGTGATACCAAACCGCAATCTAAAAAAAGATAATAGCAAAGGGCGGGAGAGGATGCTAACTGCTTATCTCTCTTGTTTTTAATATTTTATTTATGAACTTTGAATTATAAATAAATTAACCTAAAAAACAAACATGGATATTAAACAGGTTCAGGAACTTATCAGATTTGTTTCAAAATCAGGTGTTAATGAAGTTTCAATCGAAGAGAAAGATTTTAAAATCACTATAAAGACTAATCAGGCTCCAACATATGTTAATGCAACTATACCGACGCCTGTAGCAGCAACTGCTCCTCAGGCACAGCCGGCATCTGTGGTACCACCGGTACCAGCCGAGCCAAAGGTGACGGTTCCTGAAGCGGAAGATAATTCTAAGTACGTGATGGTTAAATCGCCGATGATTGGTACTTTTTATCGTACTGCCGGACCGGATAAGCCTCCTTTTGTCAATGTTGGCGATGAAGTAAAGGCGGGCCAGGTGGTGTGTATCATCGAGGCGATGAAATTGTTTAACGAAATAGAATCGGAGGTTTCCGGACGAATAGTAAAAGTGCTTGTCGAGAATTCAAGTCGTGTTGAATACGATCAGCCTTTGTTCCTGGTAGAACCTGCCTAAATATTTTGTGATGTGCAAGTATGCAGGGGCTGTAGCATCTGTATATTTGCACATTTTTTATTTGTACACTTAAGGGAGATTTATGTTTAAGAAGATATTAATTGCAAACCGTGGTGAAATTGCATTGCGTATTATCCGCACATGCAAGGAAATGGGAATAAAAACCGTAGCTGTTTATTCTACAGCGGACCGTGATAGTTTGCATGTAAGGTTTGCAGATGAGGCGGTATGTATTGGCCCTCCTGCCAGCAAGGATTCATATCTTAATATACCGAATATTATTTCGGCAGCGGAACTAACCAATGCCGATGCGATCCATCCTGGGTATGGATTTCTGTCGGAGAATGCCAAGTTCTCGGCTATTTGCCGCGATTACCATATAAAATTTATTGGAGCTACTCCCGAGCAGATCAATGGCATGGGAGATAAGGCCTCGGCTAAAGAAACAATGAAGCAGGCCGGCGTACCTACTATTCCGGGTTCCGACGGGCTAATATCTGATATTGCAGAGGGTTTGGAAGTTGCGAACTCTATAGGTTACCCCATCATACTAAAGGCGACCGCCGGCGGCGGTGGTCGTGGGATGCGCATTGTGTGGAAGGACGAAGATTTTGAAGCGGCATGGGATTCGGCAAGAATGGAGGCCGGGGCGGCGTTTGGAAACGATGGGCTGTACCTGGAAAAATATGTAGAGGATCCGCGCCATATTGAGATTCAGATTATTGGCGATCAGTACGGAAAGGTATGTCACTTATCAGAACGCGACTGTTCGATACAGCGACGCCATCAGAAACTGGTTGAGGAATCGCCTTCTCCTTTTATGACAGATGCATTGCGTGAGAAAATGGGAGAAGCAGCTGTAATAGGTGCTAAAGCGGTAAACTATGAGGGTGCAGGAACGATTGAGTTTCTCGTAGACAAGCATCGTAATTTTTACTTTATGGAGATGAATACCCGTATTCAGGTAGAGCATCCTGTAACAGAAGAAGTAATAAATTATGATTTGATCAAAGAACAGATCAGGGTTGCTGCAGGAGTTCCGATATCAGGTAAAAATTATCTGCCGGCTAAACATGCTATCGAGTGCCGCATTAATGCCGAAGACCCTGCAAATGGGTTCAGGCCATCACCTGGCAGGATCACGATATTTCATTCTCCGGGTGGCCACGGCGTTCGTGTTGACACGCATGTATATGCTGGATACCGGATTCCACCGAACTACGATTCAATGATCGCTAAGCTGATCTGTACCGGACAGACCCGTGAGGAGGCTATCTGTACAATGGAGAGAGCGTTGAGCGAATTTATAATAGAAGGAGTAAAAACAACCATTCCTTTTCATTGCCAGTTGATGAAGGATCCAAACTTCAGAGCAGGGAATTTTACTACCAAGTTTATGGAGAGCTTTGAGTATATTGAGGAAACTGTCTGATAATTTAACTTAATAGCGGTAGGGACTCTGCCTGTTTGGCCGATACATACTGTTGAATGCAATGAGCGAGAACAGAGGAAAAAAACTTATCGACTCCCTGAAAAGAAAAGGAGAAAGCCTGGAAGCAGAGATGTCGTTTTTCGACCATCTGGAAGTGCTCCGCTGGCACCTTATCCGCTCCTGTATTGCTATTGTGGTATTTACGGGCGTCGCTTTTTCATATTACGACTTTATTTTCGATAAGATAATCCTTGGTCCTAAAAGTGCTGATTTCTGGACATACCAGTTTATGTGCGGCTTGGCTGAGCGTTTTAACCTGGGTGCTGATTACTGTATTAAGGATATCAACTTTAATATTATTAATACAGAGATGGCGGGACAGTTCACGTTGCAAATCAATTCGTCTTTACTGATGGGGCTTGTACTGGGCTTTCCGTATCTTTTATATGAAGTGTGGCGTTTTGTAAAGCCCGGATTAACCGATAAGGAAAGAACTTCGGCAAGCGGTTTTGTGTTTTATGCTACAATGCTGTTTATCCTCGGTATCCTGTTTGGCTACTATGTAATTGCGCCGCTTTCTATCACTTTTCTTGCCAACTATACGGTCAGCAGCGTAATCCAGAACCAAATCACCATAGATTCATATCTTTCCTCTGTTGCTACGCTAACACTGGGCTCGGGCATCGTATTTGAATTGCCTATACTGATCTTTATCCTGTCGAAGATTGGAATCATGACGCCTGCCTTTATGCGTTCGTCGAGAAGGTATTCGTCTGTTATCATACTCATTATCGCTGCCGTTATCACTCCAACTCCGGATATACTAACGATGCTTACGGTTAGTTTTCCGCTGTTCATACTGTATGAAATAAGTATTATGATATCAGCAAGGGTGGAAAGAAATCGTGAAAAAGCTTTGATGAGCAGAGATTAAAATTCATTTGCCAGTGCGGCGGGATAGTTAATCCTGAGAAAGTAAGGCCCTTCTGCGAGTTCGAAGTAAAATATTTCATAAGTTTGTTTCTTCGAATTGAGCCACTTACTATTATTAATGATATTTATTATGGATGAAAAAAAATCAATTGCTATAGGTTCTGATCATGCCGGATTTGAATACAAAGAGATGTTGAAGTCTTTTTTGGCGGGGAGCGATGTAAAAGACTTTGGCACGCATAGCGCAGAATCGGCCGATTATCCCGACTTCGCACATCCTGTTTCTTCGGCTGTAGAGAACGGCGAGTTTACTTTTGGAATTCTCGTTTGTGGGAGCGCAAACGGAGTTGCGATTACGGCGAATAAACATCAGGGCATAAGAGCTGCGATATGCTGGACAGAGGAACTCGCAGAACTGGCCAGAAAACATAATAACGCCAATGTTTTATGTATACCCGCCCGTTTTATAAGCGAGGAGCTCGCCAGAGCTATAACAGAGAAATTTCTCTCCACAGACTTTGAGGGTGGACGTCACGCGACAAGGGTAGGGAAGATTTCGTGTTAAGTTGAGTTATACGTTATAAGTAGTAAGTTATACGTTTTTACGTAACAAGTTTTAGGGAGGTGCTAATAGCTTACTCGTTATGCCTTAAAACTTACGACTTATAACTTACTACTTAAAACTCCTAAAACGTTACCCGTACAGACAAGCCAAACTGGCCTGCTTTAAAGTCGGCATCAGGAGCAAATTGCAGTGCTGGTTTCCAGTCGAAAGAAAGGTTAATGGGCGCTTCTGCGAAATGATAATCGAGGCCGAGCACTCCATCGGCACTCAAAAGGAAGTCGTTTTCATCGATCAACTTGTAATCAATGCCTCCTACCGAAGCACCCCCGCCATAGTACCATCTCAGTGTACCAAATTCGAAGTTTATTGGATTATGAACCTCATATAGACCAGTGAAACGTACTGCAGAATAGGCGTTGCGGTCCTTAAAACTTAAGATAAAGTCGAGCGCTTTGTCCTGTTGAATAAAAGTTTTAAAGGTAATTCCGGTATAGTCGCCCACTCTGACACCCAGGGCGTTCTTATACTGAGCTTCAGCTCTCTCGGTCTTGCCTATTGAAAGGGCTGTTATAAGAGATAACAAGATGAATAATTTTTTCATATTAAAGTGTGTTTGTAAGGCAAAGGTATAAATATCAGGTAATATTGCATTTCTTATTTTTTGGTAAGATCCGCTGGGGGAAGCGAAATAAAAAAGGAGTCATTTTACAATAACTCCTTTAGCTTAATAAAATTGAAATAATTTAAAATGCGTAGCGGAAAGAAAGTCCGAAACGCCCTGCATTCGTGTCAGTGTCGGGGCTGATCAGAAACATTGGCCGCCAGTCGAAACCAAAGTTCAGAGGAACATTCGGGATTTTGTATTCCAATCCGATTACCGGCCTGATAGCTATTCCGGTGTCATCGTTTCCGAAAAGGATTTGTGGCCCGATCCCTGCATACCATTTCAGGCCAGGTGCATTAGGGATATTTGCATTATACTCGTATTCTGCTTCCAGGCCAACTACGTCGCCTTCAAAGAAGAGAAGACTGGCGTCAAGCGCTCCGGTAGTGGTAAAAAAATGTTTTACATTAAATCCGACTCCGGTATTACCGTCGCCAACATCTACCCTAAGCCCGGCAGCAGTTCTGTAACTTGTGCCGGAGGCCCTGCTCTGAGCAAACATAGAAGTTGAAAGGCAGATTAATACTACAATTAGAGTTAATAATTTTCTTTTCATTAGAATGAGATTAAAGTTTTTAATTCTGAACTAAAACAAGGTCGTTCAATTTTGGTTTCGGATTTTTTTATTTCTTCTGCGTTAAATTCAGAGCTATTTAGTTTAGCCATGGAAATACCCTGAATATAGTCTGCTAAAAGAACGGTAGTTAAAAAATGTTAAAGCTTAGTATTTGAAGATTAAAAAGATAAATTTGCAGACGAAAAATTGGAATTGGTAATTTGGCCATAAAATATGTTGATTGAATGAAAAGATTTTTATTATTGGTAATCTTATTTGCGGTGACTTTTTCTTCCTGTAAGAAAGATGAGGGTAGCGATTATGATCCGGAAGAACAGTTGAAGAAGGACGAGCAGGTTATAAAGGATTTCGTTGCCGCGAATAATCTGCAGGAAGTAGAGCGAGAAGAGAATGGCATATACTATATCATAACAGAACCAGGAACCGGTACTGTAACTTACACGGCAAACACCAAGGTTAAGGTCAAGTATACAGGAAGGCTCCTGAGCGGAACTGTATTTGACTCCGGGACAACAGAATTTACATTAGGCAGAGTGATTGCCGGATGGCAGTTAGGGGTGCCATTGATTCAGAAGGGTGGGAAAATCCGTTTACTGGTTCCTTCAGGATATGCATACGGCCCTTATCAGAATGGACCTATTCCTGCAAATTCGGTGCTTGATTTTGATATAGAACTGTTGGACGTAACAAATTAATAAA
Source organism: Pararcticibacter sp. (assembly GCA_031981225.1). Lineage (GTDB taxonomy): Bacteria > Bacteroidota > Bacteroidia > Sphingobacteriales > Sphingobacteriaceae > Arcticibacter. The sequence goes on along the minus strand of DALYUO010000097.1, from coordinate 8,455 downwards.
TAGCACGAATGAAACTAATTACATATAAATTGTCTTTGGGTATGTTCCTTTTAATCACTGTAATGGCTGGTTGTAAAAAGGAATATGAGAGCATTGAAGTAGAAGACGAAAGGAATATTCAGGAATACATTCAGAAGAATGGCCTAAACATGCAGGTATATGACACCACAGGGATCTATTATCAGGTGACGAAGACCGGGACTGGCAGTCCGATTGACTACACCCAGCAGCTGCCGGTTGTGTATACGGTAAAATCGCTTGATGGCGTATACTCATCGCAGGACACCATCCTCAACCATTATGCGAATTACTTCGGATATTATTCTCCTGCCAGTTTGCGCGATCTGATGAAGGACGTGCTGAAGAACCAGGGCGGATCTATACGGATTATCCTTCCATCGCGGAAGGCTTACGGAAGAGGAGGGAATACCAGTCTTGGAATTCCGGGGAATGCTTCTCTTGACTTTACCGTGTCTATCCTGGAAAAAAGTAAGCTGCCTGAATATGAGGACCAAATGATAAAGAGGTATCTTGATCGGAACAATCTAACAGGATTTTCAAAAACTAATACCGGACTTTATTATAAGATACTGGAACAAGGAAGTGGTAGCGAGATAAAAATTGATTCGACAGTTACAGTTGACTATACCGGAAAGCTGCTTAACGGGTCGGTTTTTGATTCTGGCACATCGGCTTCATTTCAGCTCGATGATCCTTCATTGAGACAGGGCTGGAAGGAAGGACTAGTACTAATAAATGAAGGTGGTTCTATACGTATGGTTATGCCTTCCACGCTCGCGTATGGAATAACCGGTTTAAGTACAATTCCCGCCTTTTCGCCTCTAGATTTTGAAGTTAAAGTTACAGCGGTGAGTAAGTAGCGTGCTTTAATGCAAATAGAATGTTTTAAATTGTAACACCGTTTTTACAGAGAATCAGTTGGCGATACGAGAGTAGTAAGTAAATTTGATCTTAAATCTTAAACTTACTTATATGAAAACCATTAGAATTCTCCTATGGGCAATTATTGCTATTCAGCTAATTGCGACAAGTTGCAAGAAAGAAAATTCGTCAACGATTGAGAAAGACTCTTTAGCGCAGCAACAAGACATTATTGTTGAAGATGGATACCTGTCTTTTAAAAATGATTCGGTTTTCCGAAAGACAGCAAATGATGTTTTAAGTAAAAACCAACAAGAATTGGACTCTTGGGAGAGACAGTTTTCAGGTTTCAAATCTACAGTTTATTCTATACTATTTTGAAATAATTTTCAATGAGATTCAGAATGATTTTGAGCGAGTGTCAAATCAAGGTGAATTTGTAAAGTTTAAATCCGACTATGGGACTTCTGTGCTTATCAATGCTGACACCTCAATTAGTTATAAATTTGGAACACCTTTACTTGCAATATTTACGAATAAAGAAGGTGAATTCCGGATAGGTAATAAAATGTACTTGATTACGGAAGATAATAAATTGATTTCATTTCCTATCGAATTGAAAGCAAGCTCACATAGTGTTAGGAAGAGCACCATTTCAGATAAAGCTAATGGCATAGAAGTGAGGTATTATAAGGCAGAAAAGGCTTCAAAGAATCCCTCTGTGTCTTCTGCCCTATGGGAACCTTTTAATGGTATCGTAAAGCAGGAGCTTAGGTATTCGGGATCGAGGAGACTTTATATAGAAATTTGGAGGGAGTGTATTCCAAGTTCCGATCATCCAAACGATCCAGATTATTTTAATTACTATTTAAAATTGCTTCAACAGTCCAAAAAAATTTGGGGATGGGACGCAAATAATACTAATTATCATATGACGGATGGTCGATTTAAATATCAATATGCAATCACAACATGGGGTGTTCCAACTGTTTATACTCTCGAAACGGTACCAAAAGAAACCGTTAATACTATGCTTGAAGAGTATAATAATTATGACATAAGAGGAGCTGTTTATATTGGATTGTTTTCCGGATATAATTTTGGCTCGTTTATTGGGATAAACGCTCTGATTTCGTCAGGTGGCGTTCCTCATAATGACAGTCGGTATACCTTTTCTAATACATATCCAAGTACTCTCCCGTAAAAATAATAGATTGAATATACACATTCAAAAAGCAAAAAGGGCAGCGGATGGGAATATCTCCGGTGCCCTTTTTGGTGTCCTATGAATTAATATAACGGTCTTTTTACCGGTTTATTTTATTGATCTGAAATCCTGATTGCTTTCAATGGTAAGCAGTGATTCATAAATCAACCGGATTACATTGTCCACATCCTCTTTATGAACCATTTCAACTGTGGTATGCATATAGCGTAAGGGCAGGGATATTAAAGCTGATACGACGCCGCCATTTGAATAGGCAAAGGCATCGGTATCTGTTCCAGTCCATCTTGATGAAGCCTGCCGTTGAAAGGGGATACTATTTTTTTCGGCAACCGAGATGAGCAGCTTGTTAAAATTCGTCTGGACGGAAGGTGCATACGAGAGAACTGGCCCCTTTCCACATGCAAGATCGCCCTGTGTGACCTTATTAATCATCGGGGTTTGCGTATCATGCGTTACATCGGTTACGATGGCAAGGTTCGGCTTAATTCTGTTCGCAATCATTTCGGCGCCGCGAAGTCCGACTTCTTCCTGCACAGCATTTACGATGTACAGCCCGAAAGGAAGATGTTTTTTGTTTTCTTTAA
>DALYUO010000097.1:2809-5751 GCA_031981225.1 Pararcticibacter sp. | reverse complement strand
AACTTCGGCGATCATGAAACCACCTACTCTGTTATCGAGGGCACGGCCGACATAATAGCGGTCGTTAAGCACCATGAATTCATCTTCGTACGTAATCACACATCCTACATGTATTCCCAGAGCTTCAACCTCTTCCTGGGAGGTGCAGCCGCAATCCAGGAAAATATTCTTCAGTGTGGGAGCCTCTTCTTTTTCTCCATTCCGCGTATGTATGGCGGGCCAGCCGAATACCGCTTTGACAATTCCTTTATCTGTGTGGATATTGACCCTTTTAGACGGTGCAATCTGGTGATCTGATCCGCCGTTGCGGATTACGTAGATAAGCCCGTCCTTCGTAATGTAGTTCACAAACCAGGAAATCTCATCGGCATGAGCTTCTATCACTACCTTGAATTCGGCTTCGGGGTTGATGATCGCAACCGCCGTTCCATAGCTGTCAACATGATGTGTGTCGACATATGGCTTTATGTAGTCGAGCCACAGGCGTTGCCCTTCCCACTCAAAACCAGTAGGCGAAGGATTATTAATGTAGCTCTCTAAGAATTGAAGCGATTGTTCGGTTACAACAGGAATATGTTTTTGATTTTCTTCGTTGTTGGTGCTCATGTATTATTCTCCTTAAAATGCAAATATAGAAATAGCTATTGGCTATTGGGAGTTTGCGGCAGGCATAAAAAAGTTTATTGCGGTTTTCCTGCAGCCGTAATTAGCGGTCGATGCTTAGTGGGTGAAATAGGGGTATCTTACTTCGGTAAGGTACAAGCCGCAGGCGGGCACAGAAGAACCGGCATTCGAACGATTTTTGCTTTCAATGATATCATGAATATCTGCAGGCTTCAGTAAGCCTTTACCCACCATCATAAGTGTCCCAACGATTGCCCTGACCATATTTCTCAGAAAGCGGTCGGCAGAAATATGAAAAACAAGTCCGTCGCGGGTGTTCGCCCATTCGGCTCTTGATATCTTGCAGTTATTGGTGAATACTTGAGTGTTCGACTTGCTGAAGCAACTGAAATCAGTATAATCCAGTAAGATTGCCGCTGCTTCATTCATGGGATCTATGTCGGGCATGTCCCTTAACAGCCATGAAAGGTTTTGCTTAAAAGGGTCTTTTTCAAAATGAATATGGTATTCGTAAGAACGGAGGGTCGCATCAAAACGCGCATGAGCGTCGGGAGCCATATTCAATAGTTGCTTTACAGCGATTTGAGGCGATTACTCAGGTCAAAATGAGCGTAAAATTGCTTCGCATGAACTCCGGTGTCTGTCCTGCCGCAACCAACCGTTTCGATCTCCTGCCGCAATATCGTAGAAAGAGCCTTGTCTAACACCTCCTGCACTGTAATAGCGTTTGGCTGCACCTGCCACCCGTGGAAACCGGTACCATTGTACGATAGTTCTGCAAAAAGCCTGGTCTTATCGCTCACGCTTCAAAATTATAAAAATCCTTCGGAACATATTATGGCAATCTAGTGCACAAGAATCCAAAAGGGAGCGGTTTAGCTTAACACCTGTCTTATTTTCCTATATAGGATTTTTAATTTATAAATCGCCGTGCGTACTTTCCCGTAAGGTTTATCGTCAATCATTGATGCGAATTTCCCGTTATGGCTTAATTGCAGCGCAATTGCTGGATGGCACCAGTAAACGTTCAGAAGACCCCGTTTTATCAGGTCATTGTGCCACCAGTCGATAGGAACACCTATCTTCTCTTGTTTTGCTTTTTCCAGCATCAGCTTTGCCGCATTATAATCGATCATATAAAACCCTGCACACCGGGCTATTTCCCGCTTATATAAGACGCTCCCTGCTCTTTCTTCACTCCGTTTTACAAAGAATGACAATGAATGCTCATAAGAGATAAAAAAGTTACAGAGCTTTTCGTTCCTTATCTCTGCTATAGACCTATTGAAAATTTCACTGAAGTTGTCAGTGAACTCTATATCATCCTCTATGATGCAGGCATGTGGAATACGGTTTTCAACAATCCTTTCATATGCTAGTAGATGCTTAAATGCGCATGAAGTATTAGGAGCAGGCTTGAGCATCCCACCGCTGAAATAAAGAGATAGTCTGTTCTCAGTAAGATCTTCAATATTGCCGTCATTTATAAACTCATAATCGAAAGGTGTTTTTATTAGCTGTCTTCTGATATGAACTTCTCTCTCGTTGTTACCTAAAACATGAATTACATAGGCTTTTTCTTTCATCGTAAATGGATAAAGTTGAGTGCGAGCAAATGTAATTCATATTTTTAAATTTTAAATATGAGACACGCATAGTCTCAATCACAGGAACAACAGGAACCAGCTCCATAAAAAAACACAGCGGGTGTTAAATACTGAGTTTGGTATGACATTTTTAAGTGGGGCTTGTCCGCGAGGGTGTTCTCCATCGTCTTAATTTTATCTGTATTTGCAGAGCTTAAAAAACTTCCTGTACATTTGCACTGTTAAAAAATCACTATGCTACAAAGAATTCAAACCCTCTGGCTGTTTTTATCAACAACAATGATTTTTGCGTTGTTCCTGTTTCCTTTTTTACAAATATTGAGTGCCAATGGCACCGCGAAGGCAATAAAAGTTACCGGCGTGTATGAGAACATCGGGGGACAGGTTGTGCAGAGCGATGGTTTTATTGCCCTGACAATAGCAACCGTATTAGTAGGGCTTCTGCCTTTTGTAGTGATTTTCTTCTATGCCGACCGAAAGAAACAGATAAAGCTGTGCTATCTTACGATTGTATTGATCATTGGATTTAGCTTCTGGCTTGCCCAGACAGCTAAAGGGATAATAGGGGATATGACCATTGAGCTTCAGAATTACGGTATCGGGGTCATTTTACCGTGCTTAGCGATATTTTTTATTGTTTTGGCACTCAGGGGAATACGGCGCGATGAAAAGCTGATTAAATCGGCAGACCGGTTGAGGTAGTGTATTGGC
>DALYUO010000097.1:0-2799 GCA_031981225.1 Pararcticibacter sp. | reverse complement strand
TCGATGTTGCAACTGGCATTTTTAAATTTAATTTTGTATCTTTGTAAAATACCGGCAATACAGTCGGTTTTTTATTGTTATCATGAACCCATTTAGTACTCTGGGTATCCGTCATGATATTGTTAATGCCATAACTGATCTGGGATTTGAAAATCCCACGCCAATCCAGGAACAATCAATCCCGGTTTTACTTACAGGCAGCAACGATTTTGTCGGATTAGCCCAAACCGGCACAGGGAAGACCGCCGCTTTTGGACTTCCTTTGTTAGAATTAATCGATTTTACAAAAAACTACCCCCAGGCACTTATTTTGTGCCCAACCCGTGAATTATGTTTACAGATCACCAGTGATCTGAACAATTACGCAAAGAACCTGAGCGATGTTCATATTGTGGCCGTCTATGGCGGTGCCAGTATCTCCGATCAGCTGAGGCAGATTAAACGCGGTGTGCAGATTGTGGTGGCAACACCAGGCAGGATGCTCGATATTATCAACCGCAAGGCTATCAATTTTTCTGAAGTAAGCTATGTGGTGCTTGATGAAGCAGATGAGATGCTGAACATGGGCTTCCAGGAGGATATTGATACTATCCTTTCTACTACTCCGGATGAAAAAAAGACCTGGTTGTTTTCGGCAACTATGCCTTCTGAAGTACGCAGGATAGCTAAAAAATATATGACTGATCCTGTAGAGCTTACCATGGGTAAGCAAAATACAGGTAACGTTAATATCGATCACGAATATTATGTAATACGTGCCCGCGATAAATACGCTGCCTTTAAGCGTATTGTCGATTTCCATCCTGAAATCTTCGGTATTGTTTTTTGCCGTACCAAGATAGAAACGCAGGAAATCGCTGAAGCCCTCATTAAGGATGGCTATAACGCCGACTCGTTGCACGGAGATCTTTCTCAGCAGCAGCGTGATAAGGTGATGAAGCGTTACCGCGACAGAAATCTTCAGTTGCTGATTGCAACCGACGTCGCTGCCCGTGGAATTGATGTTAATGATGTTACACACGTTATCAACTATTCGCTTCCAGACGAGCTTGAGAATTATACTCACAGAAGCGGTCGTACTGCCCGTGCAGGTAAGTCGGGTGTCTCTATTTCCTTAATTAACAGCAAAGAGCTGGGAAAAATACGGCAAATAGAACGTTCTATTGGTAAGAAGTTTACCAAAGTGGACGTTCCTGCAGGTTTTGATGTTTGCGAAAAGCAATTGTTTGCTTTGGTACACCGGGTTCACAAGGTGGAAGTTAACGAAAGCCAGATGGAGTCGTATATTCCGCGCATTATGGACGAATTCAAGGAGATGGATAAGGAGGAAATTATTAAACGCTTTGCTTCGCTTGAGTTTAACCGTTTCCTTGATTATTATAAAAATGCTCCCGATCTGAATGCACCTGCTGGAGATGAGCGTGGTGAGCGGACTGAACGCTTTAGCCGTACCTCTTCGAGAGGCGACTATACCCGTTTGTTTATTAATCTGGGTTCAGTTGACGAATTTACCCGTGGCGATATGCTTGGGTTTATTTGCAACAATGCCAAGATCAATGGAAAGTCTATTGGAAAGATTGATCTTAAGGGCGTATATACCTTCTTTGAGGTGGAAAATGCTGTTGCTGATCAGGTTCAGGAGAATTTCAAATCAGTAGATTTCAATGGCCGTAAGGTTAGAATCGAACTTGCAGGAGAGCGTGACGGTGGTGGAAGTCGTGAGAGATCAGGCGGAAGCGGCAGACGTGAAGGCGGAAGTCGGGAACGGAGCAGCGGAGGATATCGCGATTATTCAGGCGCCAGACGTGACGACCGTCGCGGAGGTGGCTCTGGCAGCAGGCCGGGCGGAGACCGCGAAAGGCGTAAACGCTGGTAAGAAGAAGCTATCAGCTGTCAGAGTGCAGCTGTTAGTTTGTATAAAGCATAAAAAAACGGGTTATCAGATTGATGCCCGTTTTTTTATGCTTTTATAACTGGAAATATACATTAGTCGTTGTCCATATATACGCGTCTTCCCATTTCATCTTCGTAGAACTGCCTGTCGTACATATCCAGGAATACAGCTTCTCCGTTAGGTCCTTTAACATGGAAAAGACGGTCCTTGATCTGGTTGCCATAATCCTTTAAACGATTTCCCACATCTTTCGCAGAATTCATTAATCCATCTGCTAAGCGGGTACCATCTTTTCTTTTATACATAAGAGCTACTATTGTTGCCGCAGCAGCTCCGGCAGTAACGCCCCAAACTATCATCTTTTTCATAGTGTATCTTTTTGAAAAGAACAATGTAAATGACAGTATGTTTTAACCCGTTTAGGAAAGCTGATCGGCTAGTAGTTTCATTTCAATCTGTGGCGAATGCTTTTCGTAAAGAATCGCATAAACAGCCCTGCATATGGGCATATTTACTTTATAGGTTTTGTTTATCTGATGGAGAGAATTTGAAGCATAATACCCTTCGGCAATCATATTCATCTCCAGCTGCGCCGACTTTACGGTATAGCCTTTGCCAATCATATTGCCGAACATCCTGTTTCTGCTGAACTGAGAATAGGCTGTAACAAGCAGGTCTCCCAGATAAGCGGATTCCTTAATGTCGCGATCTATCGGATGTACAGCGTCAACAAAGCGAAGTATTTCCCTTATTGCGTTGGATATTAATACCGACTGGAAATTATCTCCGTAGCCCACGCCATTACAGATCCCGCTTGCTACAGCGTAAATGTTCTTTAGTACTGCGGCGTATTCGGTGCCATAGATGTCGTCAGAGACATTTGTCTTTATATAACGGGTATTTAT
>DALYUO010000096.1:15381-17536 GCA_031981225.1 Pararcticibacter sp. | reverse complement strand
GGACCCCGACCGGAAAGTGCCTTATTTTTCGAAATTAAACATCAGCGATATGGCTATTGCAACATCGGGTAATTATGAGAAATATGCTTTAATAGACGGAAAAAAATATTCACATACAATCGACCCGAAAACAGGCCTTCCTGTAAGCGGGATCAAAAGCGTAAGCATCATTTGTCCCAGTGCAGAGCTTGCAGACGCCCTGGCCACGCCCGTGATGGTAATGGGCGTTTCTGCCGGCCTTGATATGATCAATCAGCTCCGGCATGCAGGCTGTATTGTGATCGACGACAACAATCATCTGTTTACCTCCAAGAATATTTTTTAGCTGCACGCTCCCCTCCTGTGTTACTGTTAAGCAGTACCAAAAGAACAAGCTGAATGATGCTGAAATGGAGCTATCGGCCAGGCATGCACAAAAATTCGAACAAAGCTTTCAGCTTTACAGAGAAGGCGCTTCGGGCGCAAACGGTGGAAAAAGTGGCGGAGGATGCGGTTGTAACTAATAAGTGAAAGGATAATGAAGAAGCTATATATTAATATTGCCGTGTTTTATCTGAGCCTGCTGTCATTATATGCACAGCCAGCTGACGTCCGCTCTCCCGAGCCGGACACGACAGTTTACAAGTCGAGAAAGCTGAACCTCGAAGAGGTTAATTTTGTATCTTCCTACTACCATCAAAATGGCAACCACTCGGCAGTTACCGGCGGCATCGGAACAGAACGACTGTCGGATTTTGCAAATACAATTGATATTCAACTTTCGAACTTTAGCAAACAAGGGCGGAAAAATACTTACCTTTTTGAGCTTGGGGTTGATCATTACACCTCGGCATCTTCTGATAAAATCGACCCTTCAACTATTTCGTCTGCATCCATGCAGGATATCCGGATTTATCCTTCTTTGTCATGGACGAGCTTAAATGAACAAACAGGAAACTCTTTTGGATTCACCGGCTCGTTTTCGGGCGAATACGATTATCAGTCCGTTGGAGCGGCATTTAACATTACACGGCTTTCAAAAGACAAAAACACACAGCTCGACTTCAAGGCGCAGGTGTTCCTCGACCGTTGGAGCGTGATTATGCCAATTGAGCTGAGAGACGGCGTAGACAAAGGCTACAGGCAGGGTGATTCGGCTCCCAGAAACTCCTTTAGCACATCATTCTCCATATCTCAGGTGATCAATAAACGGCTACAGGCGCTATTGGCAATAGAACCCTCCTACCAGCATGGATTACTGGCTACACGATATCAGCGAAATTATTTCACTGATGGGTCGGTCAGAGCCGAAGATCTTCCCGACACGAGGTACAAATTGCCTCTTGCCTTTCGGCTAAACTACTTTTTAAGTGATCATTATATTATCCGCACTTATTACAGGTATTACCTCGACAATTGGGGGCTGCAGGCACATACAGCCGAAATTGAAATTCCTGTAAAGTTTACTTCCTTTATTTCGGTAAGTCCGTTCTACCGGTTTAATACACAACGCGGAGCTAAATATTTCGCTCCTTACGGGCAACACAGTCCCGGTGCCGGTCATTTCACGAGCGACTATGACTTATCTGATCTCCACAGCAATTTTATAGGGGCGGGGTTCAGAATAACGCCACCGAAGGGAGTGCTCGGCTGGCAACGCCTCAATATGCTGGAAATCCGCTATGGTCATTACGTCCGTTCAACTGATTTAAATTCAAACATTTTTACCCTGAACCTTCGGTTCAAATAATCGTAAAAAGACTGGTAACGTATTGACATCAAGGCATAAAATGAAATATCTGATTATTGTGCTGCTCTTTTCTTCGATAGGGACAAGGGCCCAGAGTGTTGATTCTTTGGGTAAGCCGCTTTCTAACAACAAAAGCACATCACTGGTAAGTTATATCCCCCCTGCACTTTATGTGGGTTACGGGTTTATGGCACTAAACAACAAGGCTCTTATCGGAGTAGACAGAAGTGTATACAACGATATGCGGGAAGATCATCCGAACTTTTCAACAAAGGTCGACGATTACCTCCGGTATTCACCTGCGGCAGCTTCTATTGCGCTAAACATTGCTGGAATTAAAGGCAGGCATTCTTTCACCGATCAGACTTTTATCTATCTTATTTCTACCGCTATAGTAAGTAATTCAGTAACTTTTCTTAAACGACG
>DALYUO010000096.1:14522-15371 GCA_031981225.1 Pararcticibacter sp. | reverse complement strand
CAGCTGCCGAATTTATGCACCAGGAATTCGGCGAACGTTCTGCATGGTATAGTATTGGCGCGTATTCCGCAGCTACAGCAACCGGGGTTCTGAGAGTGTACAACAATGCTCATTGGTTCAGTAACATTATTGCCGGAGCGGGTGTAGGTATTCTGTCGACAAAAGCTGCATACCTGATATACCCTCACATTAAGAATCTGGTAAAACAACGTAATAATATTTCGTTGGTACCCTTTTACTACAACAAAGCTTCAGGACTTACATTGTCTGCTTCTTTCTAGGCTGTTTGGCTGAAGAAAAGATATACATTTGTGCCGGCGTATCAATACTATTGACGGGATAGTATGCCACCGTGACTTTAGTCACCATTTATCAGCGCTTGTAGTCCGACCTTCGTGCTAAGAAAATATGGAATTAACAGGGTATATCGCATCGGCCTTAATTGGAGTATTTTTAGGATTGATTGGTGGTGGAGGATCTATCCTCACTGTACCTGTTATGGTGTATCTGTTCGGCATACCACCATTGCTGGCTACCTCCTATTCGCTTTTCATCGTAGGAACTACCAGTTTAATAGGAGCTGTTAATAACCTAAGAAAAGGACAAGTGAATCTAAGGGCAGCGCTGTTTTTTGGCGCCTCGTCTGTTATAACTGTTTTTATAGCCAGGAAATTTATCGTGCCGGCGATTCCTAAGAATATTGTTACAATAGGTGAATTTACGGTTACAGAACCTTTCCTTACAATGGTTCTATTCGGCACGCTAATGTTGCTTGCCTCTTTTAGTATGATCCGCGACCATGACAAATCCGCGCCGGAGAAAGAATGTTCTGATTGTATTAAGTTTTTT
>DALYUO010000096.1:13688-14512 GCA_031981225.1 Pararcticibacter sp. | reverse complement strand
TTAGTAACGGGATTCCTTGGTGCAGGCGGTGGATTTCTCCTGATCCCAGCACTGATATTCCTGATTAAGCTTCCGATGAAAAAGGCTATAGGTACCTCATTACTCATTATAGCACTTAACTCCCTTGTCGGCTTCGCAGGCGACCTCGGCCACTTCATTATTGACTGGAAATTTCTGTCAGTTATAACACTGATAGCTATTGCCGGAATATTCATCGGTGGATTGATAAATAAAAGAATCCCTGGCGAGAAATTAAAAAAGGGCTTCGGTTGGTTTGTACTGGTAATGGGAGTTTACATCATTGTTAAAGAGGTATTATTATGAATTATACTCACCCTCAGAGCTTTTAATCCAACCACACCCTGTAAATCTTCCACATCAAGTTTTTCTATATAGCGGTCGAGTATATTCTGTTCCTGCAGCAAATGAATGTATCCGATATATTCATTTTCTTCATTCATGTTCGAATAAACGATGGTGATCTTCCCCGGCTGTGTTATCCGCTCATCGGTATTCAGCACACAAGCTTTATCAATCCGCTTTTTCACTATTTCAAACCTGGCATTATAGCTGCCGTCTACGTCGAACCGCTTTTCGTCCATCCTGAACCGGACTGAAATGGGCGTATCGTACACCAAAACAAGTGTAGTAACATCAAGCGGGTAAGGAAGTGATGATTTATAGAAATGGTGAGCTGTTTCCATCTCACATAAAACCTTCAGCTGCCATAAGCGCAGGTCCTTAAGGTGTTTTTCTGTAAAAGCCTGTCCCGGCGCGATAGACGGTCCAATATACAGGTTATGCTCAATTCCGTCTGTTTTAAA
>DALYUO010000096.1:12299-13678 GCA_031981225.1 Pararcticibacter sp. | reverse complement strand
CATAATAATGAGGAAACGTCTGTTGTGCATCTTCCTGCCTGTTGTCAATGATGCCGGCAAGCTTCTCGTTTACCATCGTTATAGACTGTTCATATTTGCGGCGATGAGCATGAAACACCCCGGTGCCTTTACCATTTTCTATAAAATATTCCTTAATTACGCTGGCTAAGCCAGGATCCCCGCACTCCTTCAGCCAGGGATGAATATTATTCATTATGTAGTCGGTAATATATTGTTCGGTGCTTGCCTTCACCGGAAGAAGCAGATCCTGCAAAAAATATTCAAGTTGTTTCTTTCCCTTCTCAAAAGCCTCAAGCGGCGTGGGAACAGGTAATTTTTGTAACAACGACAAAAGACTTAGCACTTGTGTTTGCAAATCTTTCTGAACGCTGAGATTGCGCGCAGCCGATGAACCCTTTATATCAATTTCACCATATAAGGGGAATACTTCGTTAAAGACTATTGCCCCTAACGACTTTTCCTCCCCGCGCCGCAGGCTAAAAATATGCAGCTGTGCTTCTTCCTTAAATTTCCAGTAGACGCTGGAATGAATGGTGGTAAACTTTTCCTGTATAAAAGCCTGAATCTGATTCTGGAATTCCACAATCAGTCTTTTAATATTATCAGTGATATAGGGCATCACCACATCGAGCTTGTTTGCATTGATGCTGTTAAGTTCCCGGGGCTTTTTTGATACCACTTCCAGCAAGCCTATAACTTCGTTGTCTTTAACAACAGGAGCCAGGATAAAACTCCTGATTACAGAGGGTGCTACATGACAAGCCAGAGAGCTTTGGGGGTTCATATTATGAAATTCAGTTGTATCAGAAACGGTGAAATAACGTTTTTCGACGATCAGAGCCTGGTACGACCCGGGGCATAACACATCGTTGATATTACGTGGCTCAATGCCGTCCATTATAAAACTACGCAGGGGTTTACCAAATGCGGCAATACTAAGAGTATTGTCTTCACTGTTAAATAAAGTAAACCCTATTTTAATTTGCGGCGTGTTGAAAATCGACTGGAATACCGGATCAACACTTTTCTCAAAACTCGCAGCATCGAAACGCAGCAATCTCTCCTTTAGGACAGATACTGCATTCTCTATCGTTACATCAATCAGCGACATCAATGCGAAACCCTTGATTAACCAGCTTTTTGGAGGGAACTTCTCCATCCACAAATCCAGATGGTCGTAGTTGTTTATTAACTGATCAATATCGGCAGAAGTGAGCTTAACCGACCTTTCAGTGGGCAAAATATCAAGAAAATCAGCATTATATAAAATCCTGTAATGTCTGACGGTTCCGTCTGAAGAAGGAATATCATAGAACAATGGTTTTCTGAAGTCAAGTTTCGTATTGTAGAACTCGTTC
>DALYUO010000096.1:11901-12289 GCA_031981225.1 Pararcticibacter sp. | reverse complement strand
GAGAACGTAAAATTGATGCTGATCTAAATTTCGGATGTTAAACTCAAAATCCTCCCCGGCTGCTTTGAGAATATTATTGAAGCGTTCTGTGCGGTTAAAAACGACATTTAAATATGGAAAAGATACTCCTTTTATTTCGTTTAAGGTAAGCTGCTCCGGGAAATAATCTGCGAGCAGACGCCTAATCAGATCGGCATTCGATTCAATTTGAGCTATATCTGTAATTCCGGTCGTTAGTTCGGGATGCTTGTTTATCTCATTTAACAAGGCTTCGTCCTTCCCAGGCTGGCGATCTGCTTTTCTATTAACGGCCGATTCAAGATTGTTAATTACTGACTCGAATGACAACTGTATCTCGAAAGGATTATCGGGGAATGACAACAATTTC
>DALYUO010000096.1:4372-11789 GCA_031981225.1 Pararcticibacter sp. | reverse complement strand
GAAAGCGTCATATTTTTATCCATAATTATACTATTATTGTATAACAGGTTCGATATTTCGTGTATTTTGAACTGTGCATCCGAAAATACTGAAGCATCTCATTATGAAAAGATATCTATTGACAATTTTCCTTTTCACTCTCACTCTAAATCTCATTGCGCAGGACTCTGTCCTTTATCGGGTGATCTTAATAGGCGATGCGGGTGAAATTGACATGCAGCAGAAAAATGTTGTTTCGGACGCCGTAGCAAAAATACTTACCAGTAGGACATCTGTATTCTTTCTGGGCGACAACATCTATCCCAGAGGAATGGGCTTGCCAGGCAGCGCTGAAGAAAAGACAACGCAGGAGATCCTCAAATCACAATATGAGCCTTTACGCAAAGCTGGCGCTCCTGTATATTTTTTACCGGGGAATCACGACTGGGACCGGATGGGACCGGCAGGGCTTGCTAAAATTAAACAGCAGTCGAGGTTCCTTGAAATGCAGAATGACAGCCTTCTCAGAATGATACCTCGCGAAGGCTGTCCCGATCCGGTAGAAATCCCGCTTTCGGATAGTCTTACGGTAATTGCTTTTGATTCGGAATGGTGGGTATATACTTACAATAAAACGAATCAGGATGGAGATTGCGATTGCAGCACAAAAGATGAAATAATAATGCGGCTCGAAGAGCTTTTCTTTAAAAACAGGCATAAAGTGATCCTGCTTGCATCGCATCATCCATTTCAGACCTATGGCACTCATGGCGGATACTTCTCACTTAAAGATCATTTGTTCCCGCTCACTGCGGCTAGCAAAAACCTTTATATCCCACTTCCGGTAATAGGCTCACTATATCCGTTCCTTCGCAACACTTTTACGAATCCGGAAGACGTGAAACATCCTCTTTATCAGGATATGATCAGGAGAATTGACGGGGTGTTCGACAAGTATCCGAACCTGATCCATGTTGCGGGTCATGAACACGGCCTTCAGTTAATAAAGGGCGAACAGTTTCAGGTAGTCAGCGGCGCGGGTGCCAAAAACAGTTATGCAAAAAAAGGAAAACATTCCTTGTTTGCCGATGCTACACAAGGTTACGTTATTGCCGACATTCTGAAGGATAACGCAATTCAATTGACCTATTATATTTATTCTGACACCGGGGTATCGAAAGCTTTCTCCTATAAAAAGCCTTATGTGCGGGTTAGGGACGCGGAGCAGGCATTTTATGAAAGTTTCACGGGCGACAGTACGACAGTCGCTATCCGGCCCGATTACGAAAAAGCAAGCAACTGGCACAGGAAGCTTTTTGGAGAGAACTATCGTAAAGAGTGGGCAACCGAAACGAAGCTACCGCTCATCCGGATCTCTGAAATAAGCGGAGGGCTTAGACCCACTAAACGCGGCGGAGGAATGCAGTCTAAATCTTTACGGCTTGAAGATAAAAACGGCAAAGAATGGGTCATCAGGAGCGTTGAAAAAAGTCCTGACCTGTTACTGCCTGAAGCACTGCGTGAAACTTTTGCGAGGGACTGGCTCGACGACGCCGTAAGCGCTCAGCATCCTTACTCAGCATTAGTGGTACCTCCTCTGGCGCATGCCGCGAATGTCCCTCATACAAACCCGGTGATAGGTGTAATCGCTCCCGACAAAAATCTGGGGGTCTACGAAAAAGCATTTGTAAATACGGTATGCCTTTTAGAAGAGCGTGAACCTTTAGGAGAATCGGACAATACGTTTAAAGTTCTTGACAAAATCAGGAAAGATAATGATAACAGCTACGACAGTGAGGCGTTTTTAAGAGCACGCTTATTGGATCTTCTCATCGGCGACTGGGACCGGCATGAGGACCAATGGCGCTGGGTGGATAGTAAAAAGGGCAACGAAGAAGTTTATCTGGGCGTACCGCGAGACCGCGATCAGGTGTTCAGGGTATCGGACGGGCTTTTTCCAACAGTCGCCAGACGTCGCTGGATAGCTCCCACCCTGCAGGGTTTTGGGAGGGAGATTGACGATGTGCGCTACTCGCTGTTCAAAACCCGTTTCGTTAACCACATACCAGCGTCGCATATAAGTTATGAACGATGGACGGAAATCACCGAAAACTTTGTTAATGCCATTACAGATTCGGTACTCGAAGCTGCGTTGCGAAGGCTTCCTCCGGAAACTTATACTCTGAGACATAACCGGTTACTGACTCAATTAAAAGACAGAAGAAAGGCGATCCCGGCGGCGATGGATGAGTATTACCGATTTATAAACAAAATCGTTGATATAAGGGCAAGCGATAAAAACGAAAATGCAGTCCTAAGCGACACACCTGAAGGTGTGAGGCTTACATTGCGAAAGAAAAACAAGGATGGTGCAATTACGGATACGCTGATGTCTAAAGTCTATCCTTCTGCAATAACAAAGGAGATCAGGTTATATACAGGAAAAGGGGAAGATGACGTAACTGTAGATGTAAAAGAATCGCCTGTGAAAATACGTCTGATCGGAGATTCAGGAGCCAAAACCTATGAGATAACAGATGCAGGGAAAAAAATAAGGATTTACGGAAAGGAAGAACAGGTAAGGATTAGCGGAAATTCCGCCCGAGTCATAAAGCGGCTGGACAATGACAGCACAAACACGGCTTTTGTGCCCGTGAACCTTTATAATGTTACCGTACCGCTCATGAATGCAGGCATTAACATTGATGATGGCTTTCTCTTAGGAGCAGGGTTCAGGCATATCCGTCAGGAAGGTTTCAGAAAAACGCCTTATGCCAATACACAACAGATAATGCTCACACACTCCTTTTCAACAGAGGCTTTTGCGTTGAGTTACCGCGGTGAATGGAACAGGGCGCTCGGCTCGGCTAGTTTTGTCATGAGCGCTTTGATTAATGCACCTGATAATACACGAAACTTTTTCGGCAGAGGAAATTCAACTCCCTTCATTAAAACGGGCGATTTCAAAAGGTATTACCGTTCCCGCTATAATACCTATCTCCTTGATGCTGCCCTGCAATGGAGAAATGATAAAGGCAGCAGTCTGAGTATAGGCCCCTCTTTTCAGTATTATACCTCTGATCCTTCCGACAATGTGGGCCGGATCATCAGCAATTCTTCGCTTATTAATTCATACGACAGCCTCACCGTTTCAAAAGAGAAAGCCCACGCCGGCTTTGTTATTAATTTTAACAGCGATAAAAGGAATAACGCGATCCTGCCTTCCTGGGGAACGTACGTAAACATCAGGATACAAGGATACAAAGGACTTAATGACTATTCCAGATCATTTCTGCAGGTTCTGCCAGAGCTTGCCTTTTATAAAAGTCTGAATAAGAAATCGACGGTCGTCATTGCTGAACGTCTCGGTGGGGGTATCTCGGCGGGTAAAACAGCTTTTTACCAGTCGTTGTTCCTCGGCGGGCACGACAATCTGCTTGGGTACCGCCAGTACCGGTTCGCCGGTCAGCACATGGTATATAATAATCTTGAGCTGAGGATCAAAGCGTCGGATTTCGCCAGTTACATCCTGCCCGGACAATTCGGATTTATGGCGTTCTACGATATTGGAAGAGTATGGGAGAAAGGAGAGCGTTCATCAACCTGGCATAACGGAACCGGGGCCGGCGTGTATTTTGCTCCGGCACAAATTACCTTATTCAGGCTTTTGGCAGGCTATTCGAAAGAAGGGTGGTACCCTTATGCAGCAATGAAATTCAGATTTTAATTTTGCAAAGACATTTTCATATATCTTTGAGCTCAAATTTTACAATTATTCTTTATGGCAAAGGCATCCGAAATAAAATCGGGAAACATCTTACGTTTCAACGGCGAACTGGTGACAGTTGCAGAAATATTACACCGTACACCAGGTAAAGGCGGAGCCTTTTACTTAGGCAAGTTTCGCAATATCAAAACCGGAAAGATCGTAGAGGCCCGTTTAGGGACTGACGAGCAGGTGGAAATCTGCCGGGTAGAAAGCAATGACTACCAATATCTGTATGAAGAAGGCGACTACTTTGTGGTTATGGATAACGTCACCTTCGATCAGTTCAATATTCCAAAATCACTTTTCGGGCCAGCCGCAAAGTTTATAAAGGAAGGCATGAACGTGATCGTTTCTTTGGAGAGCGGAGAGCCAATTATGGCTCAGGCGCCGAATTCTGTAGAGCTGGAAATCACCTATACCGAGCCGGCTGTTAAAGGCGACACTTCTTCGGGCGCACAGAAATATGCTACCACAGAAACCGGTATCGAAATAAAAGTTCCTTTATTTGTGAACCAGGGCGATAAAATCAAAGTCGATACACGTACGGGCGAGTATATCGAGCGCGTAAAATAATATCTATGGCCTCGTTATAAACTAAACGAGGCCATGGAAGTTACTTCATCAGGTTTGCGTATCGCATAATGCGCAGCATTCTGAGCTATTTTAGCTTTTGAGCTATTTATTGTTTCAGGGACATACGTGTTGCCTACTACGCTTTTGCCCGTAAGGGCTTCAAACCAGGTGCATGCGGCAGTGTAACGACCGTAAGTCAGCTCCAGGTGATAGCCGTCCCTGCAAAGATTATCTCCTATGGCACTTGTCCTGGCGTTCTGAATGGCCGTTCCGGATGGAATAAGAAGTTTAAAGCCCTTTACCTCTTTTACAACTTTCCTGGTTGCATCAACAATTGCCCGGTACATTTCATCCTGATTGTTATGGTAATTTGCGAAACCGGTATGCGATGATGTTTTAGCATAGGCCCAGGTGCGGTGCAGTATAAATTTAACACGATGATTGGTTGCATTACTTTTAGTATATTTCATCAGGTCGGTTAAATATGGAAAGTAGGTTGCATATATCCCTGAATTCGGGCTCGCTTGCTGGAAGCTAATATAGTCCCAGGGTTCATCTTTAATACAGGATAGCAAGGTGCTATTAGCGATTGTCGTCTTTTTACCGCCTACAATCTTTCTGTAAGAATAAGCCGCCGCGTTTGAACCGGCGTTTTTATTATGTGTTTCTAATGAACATCCACCGATATAGGCGTTTCCAATAACCAGACTATCACCGGCAGCTTTAGCAAGTTCGTAGAGGTAGTTTTCGACAGCATCATCAGAAAAGCTGTTCCCTATGGCCAATATTTTAATTACATCTTTCGCCTGAACAGACAGACTGTAAAAAGCAATAAGCAGCAGCGCGAAGACATTCTTAACAAAAGACTTTTTCATTTTATATTTTTTGGATATGTGTGTTGAGGTATTTTTCGCTAAATTAATAAATAGCAATCATCTTCTCAATCTTATTCATTAGCAGATGGTATTTTCCCAGGAGCAAATCTGATCATAGTGAATCCAACCCAAACAGTTGCATATTTTGTCATTTAAAAGTTACGAAAGCATTTTCTGAAAGAAAATTTAAAATGTTTTAAATACTTGTTCGTCTACTTCAAAAAACGATAATGATAACCCAATGAAAATTAGCTCTACATCCTCCTACGCACCAACTGCTGTTGCCTACCCGAATATCCTTCCGCCTGCCGATGCTGAAGAAGAACTGGCAATCTTGTTTTTAGATATCCGGAATTTTACTGGTTTGATGGAATCGCGACCAGCCAGAGAAGTTATCGAGGTAGTGCATCGGTTGTTTTCCATGTTTAATAAGATTATAAAAACGTTCAAAGGCACCGTTGTAGAGATGGCAGGAGACAGCCTTTATGCCGTTTTCGGATTCGGATCTTCTATCAAAGAAGCGGCAAATCAAAGCTATCAGGCCGCAAGGATGATGCTTGAGTCGGTTCAGTTGTTTAATGACGCATATGCCGCGGAATATCGGCAGAATCCGCTCGAAATTGGCATAGGCATGCATACTGGCAGTGTTGTCGTCGGGCAATTCGGACTTGAGTCGCAACAGCAGCAATTATCGGTAATGGGTTTACCTGTCAACATAGCATCACGCTTGCAGGCGAAAACAAAAGAGCTGAATAACGACCTTATCATTTCGGAAGAGGCTTACGGATTATTGCAGGGAAATGCCTCCAATGGTGAAAAAAGAACGGTCAGCTTGCCAGGCCTATCATCAAGTCAAGAAGTGCGCTTACTTGGCAAGCCTTACTACCGGAATATTCCTTTGGAGGAACCTGACTGCGATCTCGATTATGTACTCGCTATTTCGGGTTGAGCTATGTGTCAATTGCAAGAACATTAACGCAACACCGCTGATACTACTTATGAGATAAATGCGTTAGATGTATGGAAAGTGGGAATGAAACTGCGAAGGACATATAAGACATATAAAATACAACTACTATTCATTGTTACAGGACTGATACTGATCAATAGCTTTCAGACATCAGCGCAAATAGTACTGGAGAATTCGCCGATCGTACTGAAGCCTACGGGATATTATATCGCGACCATCGCAGACGAAAGAACCAGTAAAGGAGCCGTCGCTTCGCTGGTCATAAAAAATGCGGCAGATCAGACAATAGTTAAGACGACAGATCTGCATGGCGGTGCAATAGCAGCAGTCAACAACTATTTATCCAAAAATCTACAAAAAGACAGGTCGTTAAGGGCGGTCACTATCGGCCTGAATGAATTAAAAGTGAGCGAAGCGACCCTTCCCGATGGCAGCATTGAAGGTCGCATAAAGCTGCATCTCTCTTTTGGACTGACAAAAGAATATGGTGTAGCCCCTCTCACGTCTCCAAAGTTCGCGTTACGCTATACCCGGCCGGTTGGCAATACGACTTCTGTAGAAAGCCATATCCGCAATATTTTAAGAACTGCTTTGGTTAGTTTTGATAACTGGATGAAGGCCAATGTAAAATCCGATTGGCGGCTCGCCAGGGATGTTAGGTTCAACTTTTCGGATTACAGAGAGCAGCCTGAGGGCGACACGATATACTATTCACCTGAAAGAAAGCTAACCTGGGGTGATTTTCAGTCGCAGAATATACATTCAAACAAATACCAGGCACTCGTGATTCCCGGTCTTGGTTATATACAGGATGCGAAGCTAAAAAATGAGACTATCTATGTTGATGTCGCAATGAAAGCTTATCTGCCTAAAAGCGCCTGCTGGGCCAGTTCCGCTGGAAGAAACCAATATGCCTTAAACCACGAGCAACGGCATTTTGATATTGTAAAAATCATAGCCGAACAGTTTAAACAAAAGGTTTTGACTGAGAAACTTACCCCTGATACATATGAAGCTTTCCTTAACATGCAGTATCTTGATTCCTTAAGAGATATGCACGCTATGCAAAAGGCATATGACAATGAAACTTCCCACGGAATGAATGCAGTGGCACAGGCGAAGTGGAATGACCGGATCGACAGTGATCTAAAAAAACGCGACAATCACACCGCTACTTCCGCGTTATGAACAGCGTTAATAAAAAAGGCAGGCGGATGGCAGGCCCTTTTATTGACTTTACCAGCAAATGCC
>DALYUO010000096.1:3546-4362 GCA_031981225.1 Pararcticibacter sp. | reverse complement strand
GTCGTTTCCCCTTCGCAGATGAGCTTCCCATGCTGATTGGTTACATGATAGAGAAAAACAATCCTTGCGCCTTTTAAAGCAGGAAGCCGTGTTTCAATAAGAAGTTCATCGTCGTAGAAAGCGGGTTTAATGTAATGTATTTTAACGTCTACAACCGGCAGGATAAAGCCAGCTTCCTCAATTGAAACATAGGAAACCCCTATGCTCCTCAACAATTCCAGCCTCGCCAGTTCGAAATATTTCACATAATTGGAATGATGTGCAAAGCTCATCTGGTCTGTATCGCAATACTGGACTCTTAATTTAGTACTGAAACTTATCATTTGTGATGGTGATTACATACATGCCCTTCCCCGTGATCTTCGCCATGCACTGAACAATTACTTCCCTGATCGGAAAGACGACCATCAAGGAAATCTCTTAAAACGGTGGTTGCTTCGCCCGAACATCCTCTTAAAACCACAATACGATTACGCCGTAACAGCGTGTACGAGCCGGTACCCATACTTCCCGCCAGTAGTACTTCTACCCCATGTTCGGCCAAAACGGTTGCTATTCCCGACCTGCATCCGCACTCTCCCGATCCTTGTATGATTTCAGTTTCGGTTACTTGTCCCGAAGGTTCCAGGGTAAATATCCTGAAGGCTTCTGCACTTCCAAAATGCCCGGAAACGTCTGTTCCCGAAACGGCTATTGCTATTTTCATATTCATTTTCATTGTGTTGTTCACCTGTCTGGATTAACCTTTTTCAGGATATCCGCCAATGTCGTGTCTTTCCTATGGGGGATGATCATCTGCACTTGTTTTCCTCTTAA
>DALYUO010000096.1:0-3536 GCA_031981225.1 Pararcticibacter sp. | reverse complement strand
TTCACGCCGAAACGGCCTGCCACTACCGCCGAAACCCCTTTTGAAAGGAGCATTGAAGCGATGGCTATGCCCGTATCCTTCAGGCCGTCCTTTTCAGTATTTTCTAAATAAGTAACCTTGTCCGATTCACCGTTATAGAAGGCAAAAAAAGAACAGCGGCCAAACTGAAGATGCACGGGTGAGTTTAAGGTATTGTTATGAAGGGCTATGGCAATAATCATTATTGTTCAACATTAGACAGGTTTACTGAAAGACAAAAAGGGCAGGCAGGCTGATCGTCATCCGTTACAGAAGAAAAGTTGATTTCGCAGGGGGAGCAAGAGTACCATCTGATTCCAACTACAGAATGCCCCCCCTCCAGACGGATACCCGAAGCTTCTACAAATGCCCTGGCAATTTTATTTCTGGCGCTCTGGTAAACCCTTGTGAAAGTAGGCCTCGACACGTTCATTGCCTTAGCAGCCTGTTCATGTGTAAGATGATCATAATCGCAGAGTTTAATGGATTCATATTCTTCAAGATGAAGTACCACCTCTTCGCCCGACGATGTTTGAATACCAAAAGGCTTAAATCCCGAAAAAGACGGAGCCCGCTGTATTACTCTTGATTTCTTTACTCGCGCCATAAATAATGCACAATAATAATGAACATTTGCTCATAATTGAAATTTATTTCCCCAGTAGAGAAAGCATACCGGTCCAAAACCGAATGAGGCTATCTACGTAGCATCTTGCCGCTCGCTCCCGTGCTTCTTCGGTTTTTATCGAAGAAGCACGGGAGAAAGACAAAGCATGGTCGCTAAGTGGTGGCTTTCCACTCTGAAGCATTTCTGAAGCGGGTACGAAGCGGAACATCCGATTGAACTAAATTAAAATCATATTGACCAGTATTTAAACAAGATAATTTTCTTTAAACGACCATATTTGTAAAAGAGAAAGCATTATATGAAAACTAAAATCTTTATTGGCATTCTTACGATCTGTTTAGTTGCTTCGGTTTCAGCGCAGCAGAAAAAAAACTGGTTAATTCCTGAAAAGAACAATGACCGGGCGTACTGGACGACCCTGCTGTATAAAATGGCAGCGCCTGTTTTAAGCAATATGAGCGAAGGCAAACTGTCGGAGAAAATGCAGCTGGAGCTAAGCCCGAGCTGGGACGGGAGAGATAAAAAGGTTTCATATATGGAATGCTTCGGACGGCTCATGTCGGGACTGGCTCCCTGGTTAAGTCTTCCCGACGACAACACTCCGGAAGGAAAACAAAGGAAACAGCTGCGTGAGTGGGCGCTAAAGAGCTACGCTCAGGCTGTCGATCCCGAAAGTCCGGATTACCTGCTTTGGCGGAAAGAGGGACAGCCTTTAGTAGATGCAGCCTTCCTTGCAAATAGCTTCCTCAGGGCACCTGAGCAACTATGGAAGCCCCTGGATGACGTAACAAAAAAACGATATATAGCCGAGTTCCAGCAGTTAAGGCGCATTAATCCGCCTTATACCAACTGGCTGTTATTCTCTGCTATGGTTGAGACATTTTTGATGACCGCCGACGCGCAATACGATTCGTACCGGATCACCAGCGCTCTTCGCAAAATAGACGAATGGTATGTTGGGGACGGATGGTATTCGGACGGAGAACACTTTGCATTCGATTATTACAACAGCTATGTGATACAACCGATGTATGTGGAGGTGCTTGAAGAGCTGGTAAAGAAGAAACTGGCCAGACCTGCCCAGCTTGAAACGGCGAAAAAGAGAATGCAGCGGTACGGCGCAATTCTCGAACGTTTTATTTCTCCCGAAGGCAGCTTTCCTGTATTCGGCCGCTCGATGACCTACCGTTTAGGGGTATTCCAGCCATTGGCTTTGCTTGCGCTGAAGAAGGAACTTCCAGAAGAGCTTTCTGAAGGACAGGTGCGTTCTGCCCTTACCTCCGCCATGAAGAGAATGTTCTCTGTTGATGGTAATTTTAACACAGGAGGCTTTCTTCAACTTGGGTTTGCCGGACATCAGCCTGGAATAGCCGACAGTTACACAAACAATGGCAGCCTGTATCTTACGTCGCTTATATTCTTACCATTGGGGCTTCCCGCTGATCATTCGTTCTGGACTTCTCCCGCGGAAGACTGGACGCAGAAAAAAGCCTGGAGCGGTAAAGAATTTCCTAAGGACCATGCCGTGGGATACTAAAGGCGGCATTTCGCACGACTAAATACCGGCGCGTAAACATTTGTCTCATAAAATTAGCTAATACTCCCCACTCTCCTGCACCCTGTATCTTAGTTTTGTTCTCTAACACTGACCAAAAAATCTGGGGATACACACGCTTTATATTAGTTCTTTATGAGAGATTCATTTATTTTAACAAGCATACTGTCGATTCTTCTGTCGGCAGGATGCAGCAGCTTCAGAAGTCCCAATGAACCAAAACAATCAGGTTCGTTAAAGGACACGTTTAAAGACGACTTTACTATTGGCACTGCAATCAATGCAGACCAGATCAGGGAGAAGGATGCAATATGCGGAAAGCTAATAATCGATAATTTTGATGCGGTCACCCCCGAAAATATTATGAAAGCTGAGGTGATACATCCTGAGTGGGACCGCTACGATTTCAGCCTTTCAGATAGAATGGTAGACTATGCCAAAAAGCACAATTTAAAAGTGAATGGACATACGCTTATATGGCATAGTCAGCTGCCATCCTTTGTGCGAAAGATGCGGGACGCAGATTCGGTGCGGCAATATTTTACAAACCATATCAAAACTGTTGCGTCCAGATATGATGGAAAACTGGAGTCATGGGACGTTGTTAATGAGGCTCTTGAAGAAGACGGATCTATGCGCCGTTCCATATTCCTTGAAAAGCTGGGCGACAACTTC
Source organism: Pararcticibacter sp. (assembly GCA_031981225.1). GTDB lineage: Bacteria > Bacteroidota > Bacteroidia > Sphingobacteriales > Sphingobacteriaceae > Arcticibacter. Next base: position 660 of record DALYUO010000096.1, on the reverse strand, counting down.
GTAGTGGAGGCCTTCAGATTGGCCAGACAGGCCTCTCCGAATACAAAACTTTACTATAATGACTATAATATTGAAGAACCGGCAAAAAGGGCCGGCGCTATCCGCCTGATAAAAAAGATACAGGAGGCAGGCGTACATATTGATGGCGTAGGTATACAGGGACACTGGAATATAAACTATATCCCTCTGAAGCATATTGAGGATGCGATTACCGAGTTCTCGGCGCTTGGTATTGATGTGTCGTTTACTGAACTGGATCTGAGCGTATTGCCAAACCCACAGAATACCATAGGAGCTGATGTCAATCAGAATGCTGAATACGACGCAAAGTTAAATCCCTACACCGGGGGGCTGCCTGATTCGGTTCAGCAAAAACTTACTGACGGATACGCAAGCCTGTTCAGGCTGTTCCTGAAACACAGCGATAAAATTGGCAGGATCACCATGTGGGGAGTACACGATGGTCAGTCTTGGTTAAATAACTGGCCCGTAATGGGCAGAACCAATTATCCGCTTTTATTCGACAGGCAACTTAAACCGAAGACTGCCTTTTACCAGATTCTAAAGATTAAAGAAAACTACTCAGTTAACAACCAAAACCATCAAAAAAATGCCCGATTCAATCAGTAAAATACCAGTATCAGAAACCGACGCCATTAA
>DALYUO010000095.1:8144-17689 GCA_031981225.1 Pararcticibacter sp. | reverse complement strand
TGACGAGATGCTGACGAGAGTCTGACATGATACGGCACTCGTCAGGCACTTGTAAGGCACTGGTAAGCGGGTGGAGCTAAAATGGTGGCATAATTATGTATTCATGGGCCACACCATGCCTGTGTATCATCAAATTTTTAAAAGCGGTTTCCATGGAATTTGCGCGGAAATTACTCACACTTAAATCGCAGTTTATTCCCCTTCCGAGCGAACATGATGCTGTGAAAACAAAATTGTCGCTGTTCCATCTTGCTCATCATTTATCTTGTTCCAGGCATCATGTAATTGAAGTGTAAATGATAGATCAGTGTTTTGTATGTAAGAATATAAATGGCAGATTTGCATTTGTAAATTCTGAAAATATGCGGAGCTCTCTTTTGTCCTTATTTTTTATATCTCTTTCTTTATGCTGCTTCTCTCAGTCGAAGTTCAGCAATCTGTTTCAGTTTAGTTATATCGCGTCATCTGGTGGGGGTGACGGCAGCATTGTTGGGTTAAAGTACATTGGAAGCATGGCTGCGGGTGAGCATATCACTGCCGGTGCCGGGATAGCGCACGACATCTGGTTTGATAACCGGATCAGGACTTTCAATTTCAGCAGCGTCCTTGCCGATTTACGATACTATTTCAAGGGCAGCGATGCCGGCTCTAATTTTTTCTTCACACCTGGCTATGCTGTGAAGGTGTCCGACAGATCATCCACCGGATTTAACCTGAATACGGGCCTGGGATCGAAGATTGAGCTGAATAGCCAGCAAAAATTAATGGTAGGCCTGGGTTTCGACTTCCACAACGTACAGGATGAAGGTTTTAAACGAACCTTCAGGGGGGTGACATTTAATTTGGGATTGTTGTTTTAACCGAAAGTACGGCTAATTATATCCTTTGGCTTTTAACTTTTCGTGAAACTGCTCACCGAGCTTTTTACCCCATTCCTGACCAACCTGCATCGACTCCTGCATAATAAGCGGAGTTTTTTCTGCCATCTTTCTTCCCACGGGAGTTTGATAGAACTCGATTAGTTTTTGCAAATCAGCTTCTGTAAAATGTTTCTGGTAAATAGGAGTAAACATGTTTACCAGATCGTCTAGTGATGTCTTTGAGAACTCTTTTTCAAAATCGCCCCAAACAGCTTCGGGTACAGTTGATTTTTGTTGTTTAAGCATCGTAAACATCTGTTTCATCACCGTTGAAAAAGCAGCTTCAGTGCCTGCAGTCTGTAACATCTTCCTGAGTGTAACCTTGTAAGTATCATTGTTTTGGGCGAAAGAGGCGCTGAATGTGGTAAGAATAACTACGAGTGTGATAAAGGCTTTTTTCATGATTTGTTTTATTTAATTGTTGTTGGATTCGTATTAATAAGCGAAAAGATTACGCTGTCGAGAAATTTGCCATCAAAGTAGTAATTCTCTCTGAAATAAGCTTCTTTCACAAAATTGTTTTTTTCTAACAGTCGTATGGATGCGACATTTGCTGGATTGCAGTTTGCTTCAACCGAATGAAGATTAAGCGTATTAAAGCCAAATGCAATAACCTCCGACAATGCTTCCTGCATCAGTCCCCGACGCTGATATTGGGGGAATAACATATAGCCGATTTCTGCTCTGAAATGTTCTTTTTCGATTCGCCAGAAACCGATGGTGCCTATTAGTTCATTGCTGTCCTTCAGAGTAATGGCCCAGTTTACACTATTGTTGTTGTCTAAATTCTCATGTATCTTTTCAATGAACTCGCGTGCTTCATGTACAGAGGCTGCCCCGGGTCTGTCAAGGTATTGAAGTACAGTGTCATCCGAACGCAGCTTATATAGTGCCGGTGCGTCAGAGAGCACGGGCTTTCTCAGCCTCAGACGTGATGTCTGGAGCTGCGGAAAAGGATCGAAATTTAGGTTCAAATTCATCGTATGAGCTCCCGTTAATTAACCCAGTCGCAAATTCTGTTCAAACTTAATTGAAATTGTTTGATATACAAATAGATTTCCCAGCTTACAGGAATAATCAATGCAAACAGGAGCTTGAATTGGAAACAAGTTCTATCGTTACTTTTAGTTTTTTTTGTAATCCACGACCACACCGTCCACCAACATTTTATTGTTTTTTATAACCGGCTTCCTTCCGGCCGGGACAGATACCAGCACTACAGATTGCACGGAAGGTATCGTTACCGATACTGATTTCTTGACATTCCTCGCTATGAACTTTTGCGTGATAAGATCATAGACATCTGCGTTTTGATTTGTTTTGAAAGTGATTGTTTTTTTTGACGGGTAGGGATTGTAATAGAGGAATGTAGGGTAAGCTTTCTGATGAAAAAAGTCGGTGGCCAGGAGATTGAGTTTTAATATACCATCTACATCCGTCTTTTCAACTATACCACCGAAAATACCAACATGGGCGCTGCCGTAGACGCTGAACTGTGACTCTTCGGGGTTTTTCCCTGGTACCCATTTGGGGCCGTCGCCTTGTGCAACCGGCGACTTCAGCGTCTGGTAAAGAGTGTCGAACGTAGAAGCTTTGGCTATCCCTTCGTAAGCGATAACTCTTTTTGTTACTTCGGCCCGTTCGGGAATCGTCTGGTGTTCAGCCGGAATATACTGCGGATAGAAAAAGCGGGAAGCATTTACAGCATTGAGCATCCATTTTCCGATAGCGTTAGCGTAGGCCGGCTCATATCTTACGAGTGGAAGTAAAGGCCACGCGGCATCGAAGGTATTCATCAGGAATCCATAACCTCCGTGATCAACGGTGCTGCCTACGGTGCCGGAAATATCGTAGCCATTCCAATTCCCCACCAGTACACCCCAGCCTTCACGACACACAGCCGTACCATCAAATGTCCAGTTAAGCATTTTCTGAACGTCAAAACTGGTACCCTGCTCTGCATTTAAGGCGGCAGCCATATAAGCACCGAATGGCATGAGCAGCTCGTAAGTTGGATTTACCTGGTTCTTTTCCAAAGCTTTCATCGCATTGACCGCACCCTGTAAGTATCTCTCATCTCCGAACCTTTTATATGCCGAATATAATACCCAGGCATGTCCGGCTGCAGCATCAGGTTGAGCACAGATATTATTGACCATAGGCTTCATTTTCCCGTAGTCGAAATATGAATAGTGATAATTTCCGTTTAATATCGAATCAGCCTTATAGAACTTTTCAGCAATGCTTTTTGCGATTCTGTCGAAGTCCGGTTGCGAGGGATACCGGTCATATATGGCATAGAAGAGCAAATTGGGATACACATCGTACCACCAGTCGCGGCCATAACCTCCACCAAGCAGCGCAACTTCCGGAGCAGTGTTGTTCATCATAATGTCCCAACCGGTATCGCTGTTAAAATAGTTTTTAAGCATCCCGACGTAGTTCATTTTATTCTGATTGCTTTTGTCGATTCCGGAAAGAGTAGCTCCCAGCACCGAGCCCATATTGGCTAACGCTTCATGAAACATACCCTTGTTGTTTTCAGGGCCTTGCCTCACGTCTCCAATCGCCGTAAACATTCCAATAACAGGCTGCTTAAAGTTCTTACCGGTAGTGTCTATCCAAACCAGAGGCCAGTACTTGCCCGTAGCATTGAAATCGTACACTGTTTTATCGAAACGAAGCGCCATGTCTTTCCAGTTGATAATCTGAAGAGGTTGAGGCATATCGGGCATTTTGTCGACTCTGGGGATCGGTATTTGCCTTATCTGCGCATAGCTGCCAATATAAAAGAGCAGGTATAGAATAGTGAAGAGAATCTTTTTGTTACACATACTGTTGTTGAACTTGATTGTTTAATGATGTTACCATTGACTTACCTTCGCGGATGATACTTTTTGCCACCCAAAAGGAGCTAAGCTGCAGTACCGCCACAATAATAATAGCATAGCGAAGGGCGACTTCGTTCGAGAAAAAATAAGCTAGCAATAAAAAGGTACCGGCGCCCGTAAGCCGCCCGAGATATAATCCTGCCTCATGATTTAAGATATAAGCAAATTCGCTGCGCTTTTCTTTTTTTGAAAGGATATCAATGACGCTGAACTGTATAGGGAAATAGGCCAGATCCAATAAAGGCTTTGCAAGCAAAAGGAACAACATGAATAAGATGACCCCGGTAGAATTAAACAGGATGCCATTGATGAGAGCGGCAATGGTAAAGAGTAACAAGCCGGTGCCAAATACATAAACCCGGTGGTGTGGCTTAGTTATCCTTCCGATGATGTACATCAGAATAGCGGCAAATATAGCGCCTATGGATTGAGCTGTCCCCAGTGCCCCTTCCTGCCCGAGCAGCAGCATAATCAGCATGGCCGGTGCAGTAACAAGAAAGCCCTGCACAAGGCCCTTTAATGAAGCAAGGAAAAGTAGTTTATACCAGTATGGGTCGAATTTAAAATAGAGGAATTTCTTGTTAACCGGATTGCTGAACTTCCCTTTGAAGCACATCACCGACGCAATAATGGTAATAATGAAAACGATTCCCGTAACCGTTTTATACGCGATCTTCGCATCGCCTGAACGGGCTGAAAGCTCTATAAACCAACCGATCATCACGGGTATTATAACGGCAATGACAGTATAAAAAAAGGTTTCCAGTCCGTAGTAGTAATTGCGGTTTTCATCATTAGTGGTAGAAAGTGCCAGGAAATCGCGGTTTGCCCAGTAAAAGCCGAAGGACATGCCCATAACAATGCCGGCAATGCCGACGCCGGTGATGTCAAGTGTTTTAAGCGACATCATAATTGCCATGGAGACACCGCTAAGGATCATTCCGAGGGAATAGAGTACTTTTATGGGAAACCGGTTAAGGAGCCATCCGTTTATTAAGAAAGTTAGGGGAATGCCCGAGTATATAGTAAGCTGATACACCACTACCTTGGTAGGATCGTTTGAGCTCCGCATAACGTAAGCGGCTACAAAAATATCAATAACGGGTAATACAATACTATATATAAGGTTGGTAAGTGTTAGTATCCTGAAATTGAGACTTTGTTCGCCAAAGTAAGCGATCTCTTTCTTTAGTTTATTCAGCATGATCATAGGTTAAAGAAGCCAGTATCTCAGCAATTGAAAACCTGGCGCCACATACAAACTCATCCGCAGCACCATAATAAATTGTTATTTCGTCGCCATTTACTATATGGCCGTTGGTGAATACCACATGCCCGAAGAATCCGCTTAATTCATAGCCTTCGGAAGGCACCATTATTGGGTCGTCTGTCCGGGCCAGAACAACTGACGGGTCGTTCAGATCGAGCAATACGGCGCCAAGGCAATACTGATGTTGTGCATTTGCTCCATGGTAGATCTCAAGCCAGCCTTGATCTGTCCTGACAGGAGCGGCGCCGGCACCTACTCTTTTGCTGTCCCATTTGCCAGCACGTGTTTTTAGGAGACACTTATGTTTTCCCCAATGGATACCATCGGGTGATTCTGCAATCCAGATGTAATTGCCGCCCAGATCAACACTGCTTGGGCGGTGCAATGCATAAAACTTGCCGCCGATCTTTTCTTCAAATATAGCACAGTCCTTATTATGAGGGGGGATGATGATGCCTTCGTCGGTGAATGTTTTCCAGTCCTGTGTGGTTTTCATTCCCACTGCTACGCCGTTTGAAGATACCGCGGTGAAAGTGAGGTAATAAGTTCCTTCGAGAAATGTGACACGGCAGTCCTCTATCCCGAAAGCCTGATGCCCACCCGTGCCGCTAAGGATATCATATCCTTCGGGCTCGTAAAAGCGGACATCATCGTCGCTGCATAGCAATCGCAGATGCGAGAGCGTAGTGAGGTAGTCGGCTCCTTTATATTTTATGATCCTTGGATCTTCTGTATTCAGATCAGGGTCATTCGATGGAATCTCAATTATTTCAATTCCTTCCGGCGTAAGGATCGGGAAAGAGATGAAGCCGTCCTTCTGAGCGGGCCTTTCGGCCACGCGTACAATGATCCATGTCTTTCCCTGAAAGGTAAATACTCCCGGATTAAGCAGGCAGGTAATTTCGAGTCCCGGCCGGCTTGGTTCAAGATCAGACGGCGAAAGAAGAGGATTCTCTTTAAATCTGTTGGCTTTATCATTCATCATTTTGTCAATTTGGATGTTCATATCCTGGTCGGGGCGTAGCAAACCTCCGACCAGGATAAATGGTAGATTTTAATATCCCGGGTTTTGGGTGATCACTCCTGCTGTTTTATCGATCTCTCCCTGAGGAATAGGATAGAGATAGTTTTTGTCCTGGAAGTTCTTTCCTGCGGCAGTGAGGACCTGTTTTGCAATGCCCCATCTTTTCAGGTCGAGAAAGCGTTGCCCTTCGAAACCCAGCTCTACGCGTCTTTCATGCGTCAGCCAGGCTCTGATCTCTTCCTTATTAGTTGATGCTGTATTTCTGGCTGGCAGTGTTCCGGCCGGGATAGTCGATCCGTCTATAGAAGGTGTGGTTCTCGCCCTTTGCCTTATCTGATTAATGATTGCTATTGCCGCAGGGTAATTATTGGTTTCAAGATAAGCTTCTGCTTTCCATAGCAGCACATCTGCAAAACGAATATATATTTTGTTGCCGGGGGCGTCGTCGTTTCCTTTGTAGGTTCCGTCGGTGCTGCCGAGAAGTTTATTGACAGTTTTTGTTGCGCTGTTAACCGTGTATAGAAGCCGCGGGTCGTTTGATTCGAATTCATTGATGAAATCAGCTGTTGGAGCTACAAAACCCCAGTCGAGCAGTGCGCTTAGTCCGTTGCCTCTGGCTGGCAGTTTTCCGCTCTGATGGTCGTACGCGAATATTACCTCATTATCGGTAAACTCTTTAGCTACACTGAAATTATCGAAATAATCAGCATTAAGGCTGTAAAAGCCTGAAGTTTCGAGTTCATTTACCAGGCTGATCACCTCCTGCCAGTTTTTGTTATAAAGGGCAATTTTCGCCTGCAGGGCTGTTACAGCTCCTTTCGATACGCGCCATCTCTCTGTATTACTGGAGTATTTTGCGGCGGGGAGCAATCGTTTTGCAGCAGCAAGGTCGGCACTGATCTGCTCGCGAACCTGAGCTGCGGGTACCCTGACTGCTACCTCGTAAGCTTCATTGAAATTTTCAAGCGGTTTTAATATAAGAGCAACATCCCCGAAATTATTAACCAGATCGAAATAATAAAAGGCTCTGAGAAAATAAGCTTCACCAAGACACCTGTTCCTGAGCGATTCGTCCATTGATAAAGAGGCCATCAGCTCACTATTCGTAAGGTAGCTAATGGCCTGGTTTGTAACTGCGATACCTTCGTAGTCGAAGCTCCATATACCGTTAAAGGCTGCGTTGTTCGCTGTAAACCGGAATCCGGAAACTTCGTCCATCCAGGGCTGATCGCCATCGGGCGCCCATTTTTTCTGCATGTCGTCGGAGGCCATATCCTGGATTACAAAGTCGGGCCTGATTACTGTTCCCTCAGCCCATGCCCAGTTACCAATCAGATTTAAGGTACTAGAAAGCATCTGGTAAGATCCGTCAACCGTAGTGGTGATGGTATTTACAGTTGGTGTTGCATTAATCTGATCCGGGGTGATTAATCCTATCGGATCTTTATCCAGTTCTTTTTGGCAACCAGCAGAAATTATAAGGGTTGCGGCTATCATGTATATATATATCGGTTTCATTGTATGCTCCTTACGATTTAAAATTTAACGTTCATGCCAAAGAGGAATGCCCTCGACTGCGGGTAGGTGCCCATATCTATCGCATCAGTGGTTTCGGGATCAAGGCCTGTGTAGTTTGTACTGGTATACAGGTTTTGCCCGGAGACGTACAGTCTGACGTTTTGAATCCCGGGGATCTTTTTCTTAAGTAAAGCGCCGAAGGAATATCCGATCTCTACGTTTTTAATACGGAAATAGGAGGCGTCTTCGACAAAAATGCTGGATATCCTGCTGCTGCCATTGTCAGTAAAACTAACCCTTGGGATACTATTTGTAGAGCCCTCGCCATTCCAGCTATCCAATACTGCCGTGGTATAGTTGAACGGACGGGTGTCATAATCAAGGATCTTCTTTCCGTCGTTATACTTATCCACTCCGTTTACTCCCTGTAATAATACCGACAGGTCAAATCCCTTATAGTTGCCCGACAGGTTCAATCCATAGTTTAGTTTGGGTACAGGGTTGCCAATATAAGCGCGGTCGTTATCGTCTATTAATCCGTTACCGTCCAGATCGCGGAATTTAATATCCCCTGGTTTTTCTGAAGGATTGTTAGTAGCATACAGATGCTGAGCCACTTCACCGGCATTTTGGTAAATGCCTTCCATCTGATATCCGTAAAAGGCGCCAAGCTGATGTCCGGGAGCTGTTTTGGTGTAGGCATCCACTATCGCCGGACTGTTAGGATGGAGTTTTTTTACTTCATTATGTATCGCTGCAATATTTCCATTGATGCCATATTGAAATTTTCCGATCTTATTCCGGTAGCTGACTGCCATCTCAAACCCTCTGTTTTGCACCTCACCAGCGTTTACATACGTCGGCTTTACATTACCTACCAGGCGTGGCAACTGAATTTTTAACAGCATATCGCTTGTTGTCTTGGTAAAATAATCAAAGGAGAAATACAGGCTGTTTCTGAGTAATCCCAGGTCAAGACCAATATTGTTCTGCAAAGTGGACTCCCATTTTAAATCGGGATTTCCGTAGCGGTCCAGAACGTAACGATCACCGCTTTTTCTTAACAGCGTGAGAAAAGCATAATTGTCAATTTGTTGATTCCCCAGTTTTCCGGTACTTGCCCGCAGTTTCAGATCAGTGATCCAGGGAAGGTCTTTCATAAAGTTCTCCTGTGAGATCGTCCAGCCAGCTGAGACAGAGGGAAAATAGGCCCATTGATTATTTTCGCCGAAGCGTGAAGAAGCATCCGCCCTGTAGTTGGCTGTTATCATGTATTTTGAATTGTAGACATATGTAGCCGAACCGAACAGAGAGAATAAAGCCCATTCAGAACCACTTCCTCCATTCCACAGATCAGAACTGGTATTCCCGAAATCAATATATTGAAAAGAAGATGAGGTATAATCAAAACGGGCACGGGAAGCAGATATGCCAGATTCGGTAAATTTAATATACTCAGTTCCAGCAAGCGCATTGATAGAATGTCTTCCAAATGTTTTTACATAGTTTAGGGTATTGGTCCATGTGAGGTTTAGGTTTTGCCCTCTCTCCTCGCTTAGGTTGGTAGGCCTGTTCTGCCTGCCCATTCCTTTTCCTTTGTCCTGTTCGGCGCCACCATTGTCGTCATCCCCGAAGTTCTGGTTAAAAGCTTTGTTATGTAAGTAGCTCAGGTCTATCCCAATATTCGTTTTCAGTTTTAGCGATTTATCGCCCAGAAAAGCATATTCTCCATAGAATGTCCCAAATGTTTTAAACCTGTTTCTTTTATCATTTGCAAAATATGCAAGAGCGACAGGATTGGATGTTTTTTCGAAATTCTGGTTCCACTGGCCAACGCCGTTAGCGTCTTTGTAATAAAGAGGAAGATCTGTGAAAGGATTGCCTGCATTATAGGTTGGGTCGGAAGGATCCTTGTATACTGC
>DALYUO010000095.1:0-8134 GCA_031981225.1 Pararcticibacter sp. | reverse complement strand
GGAGGACGCAGCAGAGCATGCCTGATAATGCCCGGAGCATCGCCGCTGGATGAAAGCCAGTCCTGTTTTTCGTTTGAGATCTGCAGGTTTGTTCCAATCCTAAGCCTGTCTGTAAGGCTGGCATTAATATTTGTTCTGAAGTTTATTCTTTCGTACTGGTCGTTATTGAAGATTACAATTCCATCTTGTTTGTAATAGCCTCCGGAAAAGAGATACTGAATTTTTTCACTTCCTCCGCTTGCTGTCAGCTGCGCGCTTTGTGAATGACCTGTCTCAAAGAGTTCGTCAAGCCAGTCGGTGTTAGCAAGATCTGTCCTCGTTTTTGCTATTGTGTAGGGATTATTTGCGAACCCGGCATTATTCCAGGCTTCTTCCTGCTTGTTCAGATACTGGGTAGAGTTGAGCATGTGCGGAAGATTAGTGACCTGCTGAGCTCCGTTAAAGTAGTTTAATTCAATGACAGGCTTTCCCGCTATTCCCTGTAAGGTGGTGATCACCACTACTCCATTAGCGGCACGTGATCCGTAAATAGCAGCAGACGCCGCATCCTTAAGAACTGTAAAGGTTTTAATGTCTGCAGGGTTCAGCGAGGAAATGTCTTTTGTAGGATTGCCATCTACGATGTAAAGCGGATCATTGTCGCCAATAGTCCCTATACCACGGATGCGTACCTGAATAGGATCGCCGGGCGCCCCTGTGCCTTGTGTAACAGTTACTCCCGCAATCTGCCCCTGCACCACCTGCGATACGTTCGGAACCCTTCTGGTCTCTACGTCTTCCATATTAACGGTGCTCACAGCGCCACTTATCGAGCCTTTGCGCTGGGATGTGTAACCCACTACTACCACTTCATCTAAATTCGAAGTACTGGGCTTTAGCTGCACATTGATTACAGCATTCCCGTTATAGGGAATGGTTATTTTGTCGAACCCTATGTAGGTAAAGACTAGCGACTGAAGAGAACCAGTCTGCAAGGTAATGACGTAATTGCCATTAATATCTGTCGGGACGCGGTTCTGAGTAGACGTCTGCTGTACCACTACACCGGGCAGGCCGAGATTGCTGCTGTCTGTAACCTTCCCGGTAATTTTAACCTGAGCCACGCTGCTGAAGGCAGCGAGTATCAGAAAGAGGTTTATAAAACCAATAATGAGGTATCGATTACTTTTCATATAATTTTGTTTGGTTGATGCAAAAGTAGCCCCCTTATAGCGGGCTGGTGGTTCACTATAGTATCATTTTAGTCCACCGGAATGAGTTTAATGCATTTTTTTGAGCGTCTTTATCGTCCTGGGTCAGAAATCGTGTATGTTTGCTTCAAATTGTTTGGCGCGGTAGTCGTTGGGAGCGTACTGATAGATCTTTTTAAACTCGCGGAAGAAGTAGGACTTACTGTTAAACCCTGTGCGGTAAATAATTTCAGAGACTGTGTATTGGGAGGTACGCAGCATATCAGCAGCATGCTTGAGACGGATCCTCTTTATAAATTCAGCAGGTGTCATTCCCGAGAGCGATTTCAGTTTCCGGTAGAGCTGCATTTTGCTGATGGACAGCGCCGACTCTATTGTATTAGCGTTTAACTCCGGCTCGTCGAGATTATTCTCTATTACTCTTAAAATCGCTTCCAGAAATTCCTTGTCGGCATCGGCAATATCGGCGTTCATAAACTGGCTGCTGATATTCTGATCCTTCACAAGTTCCTTCATGCGCATCCGGTAGTCGATCAGCTTACGCACTCTTACCTGAAGATAATTGATATTGAAGGGTTTCGGAATATAGGCATCAGCGCCGACCTCATAACCCTCCTGTTTATTTTCTTCAGTACCCTTAGCCGAAAGAATGATGAAAGGGATGTGGGCCGTGGCCGGAGTGTTTTTTACTTCACGGCATAGCTCCAGTCCGCCCATACTTTGCATCATTACATCACTGATGATCAGATCGGGCATGTTCTTCTTTAATAAAGTCAACGCTTCATCCCCGTTGCCGGCTTCATAAACGATATACTGGTCTCTCAAAACCTGGTGAATCAGGTAGCGCAGTTCCTGGTTATCTTCCACTATCAGGATACTATGCTTTGATTTCTGATGCAGTTCGTCAATCAGACTGATCTTGTTCCCTTCATCGCTGTTTAGAAGTACGGGTTGCTCATAGTGCTGCAGCAGTGATTCATAGAGATATGAGGGAGCCGATGTAGCTACTTCATTTTCGTCGACTTCTCCTGAACTCGTTTTAACAGGCAGGCAAAGAATAAATTCGATTGTTCCTGCATGAAGTTCAACGCTGATCCTGGCCTCTAGTAACGTTGCTAGTTCTTTGGCAAAAGAAAGCCCGATGCCGGTGCTGGGTTTCTCATAACTTGACCCGTCCTTGGTGTAAAATTTATTAAACAGCAGTTTTACATCTTCGTCTGTCAGTTTGCATCCTGTATTGGCTACATGGATACATAAAGTGTTTTGTTCGTTCGTATAATTGGCTTTAAACGTAACTGCATCCTGCGGACCGGAATGTTTAAAAGCGTTTGACAGCAGATTAAACAAAATTTTCTCCAATTTATCTTTATCAACAAAACCGGCAATGCCATCCTGTATTTCCCTGTTATAAGGTTTTCCAAGCTTTCGGCTTTCGGTGATAAAAAGGGCCGTAAGGCTGTTGAGCATCTTGCTGATGTCAATGTAATGATCCGTCCTCTCTAAAAAGCCGGCCTCCGCTTTTCTGAATTCAAGTAACTGCTGCACGAGGTAGGTAAGCCTCACAGAATGCTGATAGACAAGCGACAGGAAATAGTTGTTTTCTTTATTCTTCAACAACTCATTCTTTCGCGACACCAAAAAATGTTCTATAGAGCCCATGATTAGTGTGAGCGGAGTTTGAATTTCGTGTGCGATGTTTGTAAAGAAATTTAGTCGCTGCTGATGGATGCTCTCGTCTTTCTGGCGCAGATGATACTCCATTTCGAATTTATATTTCATCTCCAGCTTGTTTTTCCGGTACAAATGAAACAGGTAACCTGAAATGATAAGGACGGAGAGGTAAAGGCCGAGTGCGGGATATGAGAGCCAGATATATTGTTTGACTTTTAATTTGAAAACAGGAGATGGTATGGTCCAGTTGCCATCTTCATTTGCCCATCTCACCAGGAGGGTGTAGTTTCCGGGCGGAATACTATTATAAACAATACCCCCGTTAGTAGCTGAATAGTTCCAGTTTTTATCAATCCCCTCCAGCTTGTAACTGAATTCGTTTTTTACAGGATTGATAAAGCTGATTGATTTAAGGTTAAGTCTGAAGAAATTCATTTCCCGGTCAGCTACATATTCCGGTACTTCGTCTTTTGCAGATCGCAAAACCTGAATTCGGTTTTCATTTGTACTTTTTCCGCCCATCTGCAGTTGCGATACCAGGAGGTTTGGTTGTCTGCTGTCTCCCTTTATGTTCTGGGGGAGGAAAAAATTAAAGCCGTAAATGCCGCCAAAGAACAGATAGCCGGTATCTGATTTCCATACCGCGCCATCGCTGAATTCGTTGCTTTGTAATCCGTCGTTTTCATTATAGGTGGTAATGATGTTGGTACCGGCCTTAAGCCGGGCAAGTCCTTTATTTGTGCTTAGCCAGATGTCGCCGTTGCCAGCCTCTTCTATTGCATGAATCGTGTTATTCGGTAAACCATCCTCCATAGTAAACCTGACAAACTGAGGTCTCTCTTTCAAAGATTCCCTATAACTGAGATAATTAAGACCAAAACTAGTCCCGATCCATAGTCCTTTTTGCTTATCGCAATACAGGGAAAGAACATCATTGTTAGAGAGACTGTTCTGTCCGCCGAATGCCTTGAATGTTTTAAAGCGGCCGTTCTTCTTGTCAAGAACGCTTAATCCTCCATAGCGGCAGGCTATCCACAAATGTCTTTCATCTGTATTGGCGATCGCATAAATAATATCATTCGCCAATCCTTCTGTTTTTTCTGAAAGATATTGCCTGAAGCTTTTAACAAAAAGGGTACCGGCAATGGTAGTGCCCAATTGAAGGCGTATCAGGCCGCTGCCGCTGGTTCCTAACCATAGTGAGCCATCGCTGCTTTTTTGAATAGCATACACAGAACTGAAGGAAGGAAGTTTCGCAGAACCGTTAATTTCGGACCATTGGATCAGCCTTTTTGATCCTAAATCGTAGATGTTTATACCCGTGCCGTCTGTGCCGATATACACATAGGGATAAGATTTTTTTAGTGCGTATACCGAATTATTATTGAGTCCTCCGGAGGTATTTAAGACACTGCTTTGAAGTTTGGTTTTATCTGTTGTCCAAAAGTCTTTCAATCTGATAATCCCTTTGCCTTTAGTGCCGATCCATAGATCGCCCTCAACTTCACAAAATGCTCTTGCCGGCTTATTAAATGCAGTCTCTTCTGCTTTTGATATCAGACCGAAAAGATTTTTTTTAGGATAGATCCTGATCAGCCCATTGCCGTCGGTGCCCATCCATAATGTTCCTTCCTTTGATGAAAGTACATGAAGCACTTTGATACCTGCCAGTTTTTTTAGCTCTCCGGCCATAAATGTGGAACTCCGAAAGTACTTATCATAAATTCTGAGTTCCTGATTCTCGAACAGCACCAGATAATACGAATTGTAACGGCAAATAGATTTAATGCCCGTCAGCTTTCTACTGGTTCTTACGAAGGTATCCCTGGTTTCTGAATATAAATAGCCATTGCAATAGACGTATAACCTGTCGCCGACGTAAAAGAAATTGTCGATTCCGGAGGGGTGTTTAATTACGCGCAGAGCCCTTAGCCTGTTGCCGTAGGACTTGCAAACGGCTAGCTCGCCATTGTCCTGAAGAAGCCAGAGCAGGCCTCTTTTGTCAAGGGCCATTTTGATCACCTTCCTGTCCTGTGATGGTATATTGATTTTAACAAAGGTGTTTTTTATGGGATCAAACCGATGTAATCCTTCGGTTCTACTATAACAAAATACTTGTCCGAGGCTGTCAGCAACTAGTTCGAACTCTCTCTCGGTTATCTTACGCCGGGAACTGTTATTGTAAAAATACTGATGTAACTCTCCCCGTATTTTGTCGATCCGGGTTATTCCTCCTATGGTGTTTACCCAGATATTTCCGTCTTGTCCTTCGGTAATATCCTGTATTACATTACTGCCTATGCCGCTGCTGCCCGATCTGTTGTTTGTGTAATTATAGACTTTAAAATCAGTTCCATCGAACATGTTTAAACCGTCCCAGGTGCCGGCCCAGAGAAGAAGGTCTTTGTCTTCGTATACTACATTTACGGCACTGTTGGACAGCCCATTGCTATTGTCGAGTTGTTGGAAGTAGAAGCTGCCTTTATCCGTACGTGTTGTGGCGCCAGAGCCATTAAAGGAATCCAGTAGAAAAAGGAGGCAGATGTATGTGATTCTTTTGATCATCTTGAGAAGCGGACTTCATAAATTAGGAAGAAGCATCAATTTACTAATTGTTTAGCTAAGTAGTTGAATTAGTACTAAGTTATACGTAATAAGTTATAAATTGTATAATCGTCAAATGATCTGTTGTTTTTTCATAAGGTTAAGATTGTCAGTTTCTTCATTCTTAAAACTTACGACTTATTACGTATAACTTAACAGGGGTAAAACTATAACGAATTGTTAACTATATTAATTATGAGGATTCGGGGGTCAATGGCTTTAAAAAAAAGTAAGCTCCCGATGGGCGAGAGCTCAAACTAACCAATTATAAACCTAAATTAAACGAAAGGGCTGTAAGGGAAGGAATCGAACCTTCAAGGAGAGGTTAGCTGTTGCCAGTTTTCCATATTCTCCGCCACCGAGACAAGGAGGTGTGTCTGCCTGTTTCACCACCTTACAGTATTTTGATTGTCTTTTAAAGAACTTGTGATACAAAGATAATACGTGTATCCGTATATTGCAAATATTTCAATAAAAAAAATGAAAAAATATTAATTGAACAACTAAATTAACTTAATGTTAACGAATTGGTAAATAGTGTAACGCTGCCTTATTCCTGAGGCGTCTTTAATCGCCCTTCTTCAAATAAAAGCGGAAGGGTATAAGTTATACATTTTTTGTCGCCGTCGGGGAAGTTCCAGTCAGGCATATTTATGAGGCTCTTAAGAATGCGCTTGTCTGTTTTTTTATTCAGGCCACGGAGAATTTTGCAGTCACTGATGCTTCCGTCTTCGTTAACTGTGAAAATCGTTATAACTCTTTTCCGGCCGGGAGATTTCGTGTTCCTGATGGTGTTCTTTAAATAGCGATACAAAGCTTGGTTACCACCTGGAAAATATGGCTCGGGTTGAAAGTAACACACCCATGCCCTGGTGGTGTCGGATCTTTTTGACTGAGCGTTTAACTGACTGACGGCTAACAGCAGGATTACAGCCGATATTAACAGCAATTTCGGGTAGTTCATATTTAGTGGATGCAATTTCGGGATTAATCCACAAAAAAGCTCTCAATAGATGAGGACCCAAGCTAACCAGTTATAAATATGGATAGATAAGTTTAGAACTTTATCAGAAGTTTTTCGCTGATAAGCTTGCCGTTTTTATAATGTTCGAAAACCCAGCTGTCGTTCTTTTTGAAAACGATACCATTGGAGGCGCTGGTAGTACCAATAAAATAGCCTTCCAGGGAAGTTTTAAAAATAGTTAAAACTACTTTTGGTGTGGTGTCAATTAATTGATATCCATTGGCTGTCGGCTGTGCATATAATGTTTCACCAGCAGCTGTTGAAGACGTTGCTGCTGCTGGTGGAGCCGGGGTGTTTACAGGAGTTACAGCGCTTTGCATATTTGTTTGCTGCTGAACGGTTGCTTCGGCAGGCGCAGTATATGTATATTGTACCTCGTTGAACGGTTCGAAGGCATCTCTCAATGCAAGAGTATAAGAAGCCCGGAAATCTTTTTCCCTGCTTTTTCCTTCCTTGCTTTTATATAGCACATTGCCCTTGCAGTCCTTAAGTGAAAAGGTCAGGTTGGTAGCAAACATCGTCTTCCTTTCCTGCAGTTCGTAGCTAAGTGCCTTGCATTTATTTGCTGCGATGTCGTCAGGTAAATCTGTATCGTCGAAATATACTGTAAAGCCTTTGGCTTCGAGCAGCGCTTTACTCAATGTATTTAATCTATGTTGATCTTCTTCTTTAAAGAAGCTGAACTTTTTAGGCACTAAAATATACTTATAGTTATTAAGGCTATTCTGAGCGTGCCCCGAAAGAGAAATGAGTGCCAGAATTAGTAAAAGATATCTTTTCATGTTGGGTGCCGTTTATTCTTTATCAAGAAAACCTTACTTGCCAAAAAGAAGGTTAATCTGTAAGATTCTTAGCAAATATAAATTTTTAGAGATGATCCTGCGCACGAAATAATTAAAACTTAAGCATTGAATTTAATAGCAGCTAGAAGGACGCGGCCATTTACGTTGCAGACATGAAAATTGCAAAGTCTTTACTGTATAAACCTGCCCGCATTAAAAGCTATAAGACAGCGTTACTCCCATTGATCTATTCCTGATAGAACTTTCCGGCTTATAGTCTGACCAACTAGGTTGCAGGTCTGCTATACCCTGCTGGATGTGAAATGAAAGAGAATACTGGTTTAAAATTTCATACCCAATCCGGAAATGTGCTCCGTAATCCCAAGGTTTAGCATAGGTATATGTGTTCATGTCCTTGCCGTACGATTTGTCATTTTGGAAAGCGATATCACCTTTTTCATCAATCATAATATCACCTATCAATACATTTGTGCTTGTCGTCCATTTGCCGCCGGTCCCATATCCTATATAAGGACCAGCCGACAACAAAAGTTTACCCGGCCCGATTCCAGGACTATAGAGAATATCCACCGGTAATTCTACATAAGATACCTTTGCCTCAAAGTCGTTTCCCCAGCCGATATGGGACGACCCCGGTTGCTTAAAACCTCTTTTAACATATACGATGGAGGGTTGGAACGAAAAATGGTCTGAAAGAACAATACCCACTCCAATTCCCAAATAAACTCCCGGCACCGGGGATGTGTTTGCCTTGTTTCCATCACGATCTTTGGCGGTAACGTTGGAGTAATTTAGGATCAAGCAAAAAAGTTGGGGACTAAGCATAGATTTTAGATAGTCTG
>DALYUO010000094.1:16424-17957 GCA_031981225.1 Pararcticibacter sp. | reverse complement strand
GGCCAGTCTTCCCACAAATGAATCAGGATGGAAAGTGGTCATAGTTTCGATCATCATCGCCTTGGCTCCTGAGCCGCTTAATGGCTTCATAAAGGCAACCGGCAAGGCATCTGTGAAACGGGTATCCATATTAAAGTGACTGAAAAGATATTTGAATCCATCGACGATATACCCTAAAGCACCACAGTTTCTGAAGACGCTGATAGCAGCCAGCATGGCAACAAGGTACGGAATAATCTTAACTGAGGTTTCGAATCCTCCCTTTGCGCCTTCAACAAAAGCATCAAAAACATTTACCTTTTTTCTTAAAGCACCGAGAATAAAAGTTATTGGAATGAGAAACAATAAGACGTTACTTACAACTTTTGATACTTCGCTGATCTGATCCTTACTAAGGAACACTGTAAAATACCATACAATAAGGCCGATGAAAGCGGTAAGGCCCACCAGCCAGCTTATGATTACGGTGTTGAATAAATTTATTTTTTGCCAGATGGCAACTATAAGTAGTCCTGCAACTGTCGCAACATAGGTAGCAATGATACATGGAATAAATATGTCTGTGGGATCAGCAGCATTAAGAATAGCCCTTTGAGCTATAATAGATATAGGCAGTATCGTTAATCCCGATGTATGTAAAACCAGGAACATGATCTGTGCATTTGACGCCGTGTCTTTAGATTTGTTTATTTCCTGAAGACTGCCCATGGCTTTTAATCCGAGAGGAGTTGCCGCATTGTCGAGACCGAGAAGATTTGCGGAGAAGTTCATAAGCATTTGTCCTGTCGCCGGATGATTTTTGGGTACTTCGGGAAATAAGCGGCTGAAAAAGGGGCCTACGATGCGGCTTAAGAAATTTATAGCTCCTGCTTTCTCTCCGATGTTCATTATCCCCAGCCAGAATGCCATTGTTCCCGCCAGCGGCAGTGCGATATCCATCACAGAGGATTTCGTAGTATCAAACAAGCTTTCCACAAGTTTTTGAAAGATCTCGGTATCTCCAAAGAATATAAGCTTAATAAGGGCGACAATAAATGAAATTATAAAAAAAGCAATCCAGACGTAGTTCAGAGCCATAAACCTCAACGTTTTTTGTGAACGTTTTACAGGCGGTCAATTTACATATTTTATATGAATGTTGCCGTCTGTTTGAAAGTAGGGAGCGCAAAACGTTTTTCTGAGTATAAATGGCATTATACTTACTTTTCGTTCAATTAAAAGCTGTACCTTCGCAAAAATTTTAGTTTTTTAATGAAGATATTTATTGCAGGTCTTCCTTTCGAAGTAGAGGAAGCAGAATTAAGAGCGGTCTTTGGAGATTTCGGGTATGTAAAATCTCTTAGAATAATTAAAGATCGCGAAACCGGCCGTAGCCGTGGTTTTGGTTTTGTTGAAATGCCCAATGATGAAGAAGCTAAAGAAGCAATTCTGAACATGAATGGTGGCGATTACAATGGAAGCAAGATCACTGTTAAAGAAGCCGAAGATCGTCCCTCAGACGGCCAGAATAAAAGCTTTAGTCGCGGTGGGGGA
>DALYUO010000094.1:14492-16414 GCA_031981225.1 Pararcticibacter sp. | reverse complement strand
GATAGCTTTCCTATCATAAAAAGGGCTGGCTCTATAAGCCAGCCTTTTTATGTTTAAAACATTTCGCATCTGTTTTCTGATAAAGCGGAGACAAGTCTGAATAGTCAAGATCGTCATGACTTTTATGAGATCAAGCGCTTCAACTGTAATACCACCTTTTCATTATCCCTGATTTATTTAATATGCTGTTTTGATTGTTAGAAATAAAATTCCACAGTCATATGCGAGTGTAAAAAAAACATTATTTTAGCAAAAAGATGTTGCACTGGTGATATTGCCTTATTGAGCAGCAGGAGGGATGTTGTTTCCTCCTTGTTGTTATTATTTCATTTAGATAATAATATCCGGTAAAATAAAAGAATGAAAAAACCAGCAGATGAAATGACGGGTCAGGACACTATCAGTTCAGCTAATACAAAGAACAACCATTTTATATATAAATCTATATTAACGATAGCTTATCATTTCAATTGAGATAAGGAGCTGTGATATGATAAGTTAAATATATGCGTTAATACTGTTTAATGCATATGTAATGATCTGTAGTAGTACAGATGACTCATTTAATTGTTCATGAATGAAGGCATTCTTCACACTGTTTGCTTTACTGTTTCTTAACGGATACCTGTATTCTCAAGGCAGGTATGAAATAAGAGGCATGGTACTAGACTCTTCCGGCATAGGAATTGGAGGAGCGACAGTTAAGCTTGCTTCAACCAATGATTCAGTATCAGTGCGAACTTCTGACGATGGAGAGTTTGTGCTTCCCGGGATCACCTGGCCCCGGTTTCTGCTCACGATTAGCAATCTGGGATATCAGACAGTTGAAAAAGAGTATGATTTTGATGGCAGCAGGTACGTATTCTTACTGGAACCTCTCATTCTGCAGTCTCAGTCCTATGAGCTTGATCAGATTTCGATTCTCGCAAAGCGTGCGGTCATTATAAAGAAGGATACCATAGAATACCAGGCGCGGAACTATCGCCTGAGGGAAAATGCTTTTACCGAAGACCTGCTGAAGAAGTTGCCGGGCATTAGTATTAGCAGAGATGGAAACCTGATTGCCCAGGGGAAAATGGTCACAAGGGTTAAGGTAAATGGTAAAGATTTTTTTGGAGGAGATGTTGAAACCGCTATAAAGAATATCCCGGCAAATCTGATCGAAAAGATACAGGTTATAGATGACTATGGCGATAAGGCCCGGTTAACCGGCGGGACCGACGGGCGGTATCAGAAGATAATCAACATAAAAACATGGGCAAACTTGCGGAAGGGCTATTTTGGGAATGCTTCAGCAGGCAATGGTAACGAAGGAAGATATCAGTTTTCTGCTTTGGGAAATTATTTTAATAACAATCGGGAAACTGCTTTTTACGGAAATCTGAATAACAATAATGCCGGGATGCCAGGCGCCGAATATGCCATGAACTCCGCTATGAATGGTCTTACCACCGTAAGTGCGACAGGATTTAACTACAGGGAGAAATATAATAAAGCATTAAGCTCTTACGGCAGCTACAGCTTTTCGAAAATAAGAAATGATCTCCGTTCGGAAACGTTCAGGCAAAATATTTATCCTGATAATGTATTGATATTCAACGACGACACTACCAACAATAGGAGTGTGGCATACAGCCATATATTCCAGTGGACAATGGAGTATGAAGACAGCCTGAATTTTATCCAGGTGTCGCCGGTATTTAATTTCAATAAAAGGAATACAAACAGAGATGCTTTTTTAACTCAGAGTAAGCAAAATTACTTTCGGATAACTGATAGCCTGGAACAGTATACGCTAGAAAGAATGTCTTCTTCGGCTCCTCTTATAAGCGCCAGAATAGTGGGCAACCATAAATTTGGAAAATCGGGAAGGAACCTTTTTGCCGAAGTCATCCTTAAAAGCAGTGATAATCCCTCTGAAC
>DALYUO010000094.1:9768-14482 GCA_031981225.1 Pararcticibacter sp. | reverse complement strand
TTTATGACAAAACCGGTAGCTTAACACGGGATTCGGTGCAGCGGCAATTTTTGAAAAATGAGAATCAAAGTTTTAGTACAACAGCCCGCCTTTCTTATATTGAACCGCTGAATAAAAACTCAAGGATAGAGCTGGGATATGCTTTTGGTTATTCGAACTATATAAATGACAGGGAAGCTCATAGAGCTGATATAAAAAGAAAGATTGATTCTTTGAGCAATCGTTATGCTTATTCGTTCACAACTAATACGGTAAGTCTTTCGTTAAGACATAACGGTGCGAAACACTCATATACGCTCGGCGTAAGTATACAGCCAACGCTTCTTGAAGGCGAGTCAATCAGCAAGAACATCAATATCAACCGCGAGGGACTGAATATTGTCCCCGAGCTTAGTTATGGTTATCTCATATCGACTGAAAAGTCGCTGAGTTTTAACTATGCTGCCAGCAGTAATCCGCCGTCCTATCTCCAGTTACAACCAGTAACAGATGTCACCAATCCGCAGTATCCGGTGACAGGAAACCCAACTCTGAAGTCGGAATTATGGCATAATATTGATATTAGTTATAACAGCTTTAATATAGAAACGGGGAAAACATTGTTTGCCAGCGTGGCCGGAACTTTTATACAGGATCAGGTAGTGGCAAATACAGTGCTTGTGAGTAAAGATGATAATATCATTTCCCAGGAAACGCTATTTGAGAATGTGAACGGGAGCTTTATGATCGGAGGTTCTTATAATTTTTCTTTACCCATCTCCGAAAGGAAATATGTTGTCGACCTGAATGGTTCGGCAAATTACAATCACAACATTTCGATGAGTAATTCGGAAAAGATAGGAGGTCGTAACTTTATCATATCGCAGGCTGTAAGGATGCAGATAAATCCCGGAGATCATCTTGAATTCTACCCCTCGGTAGTATATACCTATAATATTAACAGATATTCGATGGGGACCTTTAACAATTTTTATATTGATCAATATAACAGCAAAGAACTCTCTACCTGGGCTCTTGGTGCCAGTGGAAGATTAAACCTGTTATCGGGATGGGTACTGGGCATCGAAGCAGATAAGAACTTTAACAGGGGGTTTTCGGGAACAGGTAAGACAAACCCGTTCATTCTTAATACCTATATTGAAAGGCGGTTCTTCAAAAATAAATCCGGTGCGTTACGTTTTACCGGCTTTGACATGTTTGACCAAAATACTAGTGTCGGACGTACTATTCTCAATAATGCAATCATGGATAATAGAAGTAACCGGCTGGGAAGGTACTATATGTTGTTGTTCACTCTAAACCTAAATAAGTTTGAAGCCTGACACAGAGGACTGGGAACAAAAAAAGCCCCTGCATGATGCAGAGGCTATATATATAAGGGATGTGATTTGATTATTTTGCCAGTAATACGTTGTTAATTACATGTCCAACGCCGTTAGCGCCCTGTAAATCAAAAACAGTTACAAGAGCTGTATTGCCCGCAGAATCAGATAATTCAAGGTTTTTTGAGGCATTTACCTTTAACGTGAGAGTGCCGCCATCGATGGTTGTCATAGTTGCGGTACCTTTACCAGCTGTAAGCGCTTTTATGATATCGTCTTTTGTGTATTTTCCGTTTACTATATGGCCCCTTAAAACGGGAGTCAGTTTTGTTGGATCCTTTAATAGGCTGTCGGCTTTAGATCCCGCGCTAAAAGCCTGGTCTGAGGGCGCGAAGACGGTATATGGACCGGCGCCGGTTAAGGTGCTCTCGAGCCCCGCAGTAGTTATCGAAGTCCGGAAAATCGTATTATAACCCGACTGGGATATTGCTTGTAAAACGTCACCCGAAGCGGCCGGCTGTTGCGTTGCTGCTGCACTCTGAGTCGCTGCGCTATCGGTAGTTTGTGTTTGGGCATAAATAGCAGAAACACTTGTCATTGTTAGTAATGCGGCGGATAAGACTATTTTTTTTATTTCTTTCATAGTTGTGTAATTAATATTCTATGTAATATCTATAGTCCTGCCAATAATTAAATATTTTTGTAATTTGCTGATTGTGAATTTATTAATATTTATTTCTGTTTTGGCGATGCTAAAAATGTGTTGAAAAAAACAACAACCTGTAGTGAAATCAGCCGGGATAGACAAGGCCGAAGTACATTGTATTGTTATTCAAGACGCACGATGACACCATCATTTCCCTTAAGGTCAATTTTTCCGGATATAATTTGGCCTTCCAGGTCCGGAGAGGTTGCAACCTCAACGACGCCATTGATTTTTCTGGCCTCGTTATTGAAGCAGGCTGCGCTGTTACTAAGATTAAGTAACACAAAGAATGCAGCATGCCCCGATTCTCTGCGTATATAGGCAATGGTTTGTTCGTCACATTCGACGGGCTCATACGCTCCCGTGATCAAAGACTGTTCTTTTTGCCTTAATTCTATAAGTCGTTTATAGAGTGAAAGCATTGAATGCTGGTCAACTCTCTCAATTTGTACATTTTTACGTTCATAGGCTTCGTCAACCCGAAGCCACGGCCTGGTGCTACTGAATCCACCGTTTGTACTGCAATCCCACTGCATGGGTGTCCGCGCAGGGTCCCTGCTGAGGTTTTTATCCGGCATATTTAATCCTTGCGGGTCCTGAATTTCTTCAAATGGAATCGGTACATCATGCATGCCTATTTCATCGCCATAATAAATCGTCGGAGTTCCGCGGAGAGTGAGCAGCAGCATCGCCGCTATACGGGCCTGTTCTGTTCCCACCCTGGTGGCGATGCGGGGCCGGTCGTGATTTCCTAATACCCAGTTAGGCCAGCCACCGGCGGGAAGAGCTGCCTCATATTCGTCAACAGCCCTGGCAATTTTCTGCGCGTTCCATGGTAGATCGATTAACTGAAAATTAAAAGGCAAATGAGCTCCTTTATTATCCACGCCATAATACAGCATTAATTTTGGTATGGGCAAGTAGATTTCTCCGATCATCAATCTAGCCTCGTAACTGTCCATTAAGCTACGCATCCGGCTGATAATTTGATGAACTTCCGGCTGATCTGTTGAATATACTGGTAACAGCTGATCATAAGTAGGCATATGTGCCTGATAGTGCGGATTAGCGGGGTTATCAGGGAACTGCTGATCTTTAATTAAGTGCCAGAGCACATCTACCCTGAACCCATCGACGCCCTTTTCCAGCCAGAAGCGCATCACATCCAACATAACATCCTGTACTTCAGGATTCCGCCAGTTCAAGTCGGGTTGTTCCTTTAAAAATCCATGATAATAATACTGCCCTGTTTGCTCGTCCCATTCCCAGGCACTGCCGCCAAATACGCTGAGCCAGTTATTAGGCACTGAGCCATCTGCTCCGGGATCTTTCCATATATACCAGTCGCGTTTTGAGCTATCCCTGGACGATCTGGATTCCGCGAACCAGGGATGCCGATCCGACGTATGATTCGGCACGAAATCGAGGATCAGTTTCATTCCTCGTAAATGGACAGCGTCTAATAATTCGTCAAAATCCGACAAGGTTCCAAACAGCGGGTGTATGTCGTTATAGTCAGAAATATCATAGCCAAAATCAGCCATCGGAGATGGATAAACAGGGGAGAGCCAAATGACATTTACTCCCAACCATTGAAGATAATCAAGACGTTGAAGTATGCCGCGGAGGTCGCCTATTCCATCCCCGTTGCTGTCCTGGTAAGAGCGGGGATATATTTGATAAATAATTCCGGTATGCCACCAGAGATATTGCGAAGTGTCTTTCATGGTCATTTTTATGATAAAGTATATCTAGTCTTTTTTGTTTTTAATACTAAGTTGACAGGAGGCTCTTTGGCTTGGATATTGCACTATGATAAATACAATCACAACTATGAATAAATATACGAATACAGAGGATAAGCAGAGCATGAAAGGAAAAACTGTAGTGATTACAGGAGCATCGGGAGGTGCCGGCCGGGCTATAGCCGTTGAATTTGCACGGACGGGTGCCAGACTTGTACTTGCTGGCCGGAGATCCATGGCTCTGGAAGAGGTTATTGAGGAGTGTAATGAAACGGGAGCAGAGTCGGCAGTTGCGATAACAACGGATGTAACAGACGCCGCAGCAGTACTTTTGCTCGCAAAAACCGCATTTGAGATATATGGAGGCATTGATGTATGGGTCAATAATGCCGGCATCTTAGCGGCTGGATCATTTACAGATACTCCCATAGAAGTACTTGACCAGGTAATTAAGACCAACCTAATGGGATATCTTCACGGAGCCCATGCAGTATTACCTTATTTTATAGGTCAGCAGCGAGGTATTCTTATAAATAATATTTCTGTAGGTGGGTGGTTTCCGGTACCTTATGCAACCGGGTATTCTGCAAGTAAATTCGGACTTAGAGGCTTTTCAGAGGCTTTAAGAGGTGAACTTATCAAATGGCCCGAAATTTATGTCTGTGATGCATTTCCCGCTTTCCTGGATACTCCAGGAATCAGACATGCAGCGAATTTTACAGGCCGGTACTTAAAACCTGCACCTCCTGTTTATGATCCACGGAAGCTCGCAGTGGCTATAGTAAAGCTGGCCCATCATCCCAAACCGTCGGTTACTGTTGGCCCTATAGCAACATTTTTAAGACTATCCCATTTTTTGTTTCCTGCTTTGAGCCGTAACATCACTGCTAAGGTCATCGAGAGTTATTTGAAAGTAGCGGAGCACGTGCCTTTAACAAATG
>DALYUO010000094.1:1798-9758 GCA_031981225.1 Pararcticibacter sp. | reverse complement strand
ACGTATTCAGACCGCTAAAATACGGTTCGGGCGTGTATGGAGGGTGGAGTCGGTTCTCTCCTCCTTCAAGGGCAAAGACAGCAAGCGTTTTGTTGCTTACGAGTGTTGCCGCCTTATTTCTGTTAAAGATGACCCGGCGGTGAAGCTGGTGTTTAGTTCTTTCCTCTACGGATCAGTACGAGAACAGTGATTACACATGCGGTCAAAATTACTTTAAGTAACATGATAAGCAAAGATAGACAAGTACTATCGCTTTAGCCATGCGTCATCTCCTCATTTTTTGTAAGAAGCGGAACAATAATACTCGTAAGTGCCAGTGCAATAAATGTAGTTCTGGCTTTTTTGTTAACCGCAAAGTTGAAGAGCAGAGGAGCTGAGGCTATAAAAAGTCCCATAGAAATATCTGTAAGCAGATGCACCTTAAATGGAACAATGCGTAAAACGCCCCACTCGGCTTTTGTTGTAAGTGCAGAAGCAAGTACTCCGGCACCGATCACGCGGCACAGTAATTTTGCTTGTTTAGCATTCTTAAAACCGAATAGCTCGGGAGCCGCAAACGATAGAGGAATGTAAGAATAGTCGGCAATACCATGTAACTGCCTTGAAATAGGTGCTTTCATAACACAGGTATAAGATGTTGCATATAATAACCTGCGTTGATGATAACAGTTTTTATGATTTTTATTTAATTAAGCTACAAAGACCCTGAAGTACTGAACCTGGCGTCTATAAGAACCTTATACTAAGCGATTAATGCGCCTAATAACTTATCTGTTGAAGGAATATGCAGATTTCTTAGGGAATTGGGCTGTTCTTGATTATTTTTACCCTTAACTTCAAAGAAGTAATAAAAAGTGATTTGCAGTTAACACACACACACACACACACATGTTTAGATATTTGAATAGTAAAACAGCTTTTATAGCCTGCGTGGCTCTATTATATTCCGAAACCAGCAGGGCGCAGAATAGGCAAGCTCCTTTTTGTCTGGATAATTACACGATACCGGCCACTGGTAAGAATATAGGAAAGATAATGATGAGAGACAGATCTGAGGAAAGAGCTGTTGTTCTGAAAGATACATCGGGCTTATTTACCTTTAGTAAAGGCAATGTGCTGAAATTGAAGAAGAAAGCAGGTACAGGCTTTAAATATAATATTACTGTTCAGGTCGGCAATGATAAAGCTGATTTTGTTATTGTGAAAGATAATTTCATTAAAAACAAAGTGATAGCTCACCGTGGCGCATGGAAGAATACAGGCGAAACGGAAAACTCAATAGGTGCATTAAAAAAGGCTATAGAAATGGGCTGTGAAGGTGCCGAATTTGATGTAAGAATGTCTGCCGATTCAGTATTATTCGTATATCATGATCCTGATGTACAAGGCATCCGTATTGAGAGTACTGCCGCTTCAGAACTGCATAAGGTTAAGCTTTCCAATTCTGAGCCGCTGCCAACATTGGACGCATACTTGAAAGATGGACTTACTCAAAACACTACGAAACTCTTTCTGGAGATCAAGCCATCTGTTATCAGCCCCGAAATGACTATCGCTTCGACAGATAAAGCCGTGTCAGCCGTTCACGCTCTTAAGGCTCAGGCATGGATATACTACATTAGCTTTAGTTATGATGCTTTAAAAAGAGTGCGCGAGTTAGATCCTGCCGCGAAACTGGCTTATTTAGGTGGCGACAAAAGTCTTCAGGAGTTGAAAGCCGACGGTATAGATGGATTAGACTATAACTACAGCATATTCAAAAAGGAGAATAAGATGATTGAAGAGGCAAAGAAGTTGGGCCTAAGTACGAATTGCTGGACTGTCGATGATGTTAACGACCTGCAGTATTTTTTGAAGGAAGGTGTTGATATGATTACCACAAACGAACCAGAGCTTCTTATTGATCTGATCAAAAGAAAGTAACGGCTAAAGAATTTTACTTCTAGAAATTATACGATTCAATCTTTTCAGCGATGTATTCGAGGATTTCCTCATTAATGTCACCGGGGTTTTTACATACATGAAGAAATCCCCGGGAGTCAGGCTCAAAGCTTGCAACAAGTCTATTGTCTTTGAATACTTCAAACTTGCATCTGTTGTCGTCGTCATGAGCATAATCTATAATATCAAATGATACTATGCTCTCACCCTTTGGTACATCAATACTGAATCTTTCCATAAATAATATCTGATAAGCTAGATAATGAAAATATCAGATATTTGTTTGATTCGGGGTCTACTTAAGCGACGCGTAGTTATAGAATGTCATTCTACCATTTCCTTCAATACTGAAGGTTTTTATTTCTTCATTCCCATGGGCGTCACGCAGAGATATTTTAACCTCGTTTTTACCTTTTTGAAGCGGTATGCGGGCATAATGGATTGAAGAGGGGAGAGTTTGCCAGTTCCTGGTATCGGCTTTTTCCGAAAATAGACTATAAAGGTCTATGGCAGCGGCGACGCCTTCACGGATTTCCTTGTTCTTCTTGTTGTCGTCGTCTTTTCCACGTATAACCAGCTGTGCAGCCTTCTTTACGGCCATGCGGCTTAGGGCAAGGGAGGCTTCTTTTACAAAACGTTGTTTTAATGTGGATATAGCCAGTTCGTTAATATCTTCTGCCTTTTCGGCAACAACGCTGTCTTGCTTTGTCTGGATTGTGGCATTGCTAAAGAGGTGGGGGCGGGGTGCGTATTTTGGGAATGCCACTCTGAAATTGTTCAGATCGGCTGCTTCTAAGTGATCGGTATTAATACTTATTCCGGAATCAAAAGGAATATTATTGCCGTTCATATCGACGAAGTAAAATCCTGAAGTGCCCTTTGTCAGGCTGAAAAAGAAGTCCTGTTGTTCTTTCACAGGCGCAAGGCCATTTTCCCAAAAGACGACTAGTGAGCCACCCTCCGGATCTTTTTTCGCCTGGTATTTCATGTTTAACAACTTTTCAAAGCGCCCAACTTCGTCGTTGAAACCATTTTGCGAAGCTGTTCTTAGAACGTCTCTTTTTAGTTGTTCGGGCATGGCAATTCCATAATATTTCTGATCCTCACTGTTTAAGTAGGCCTCCGCAGCGTTTCGGTAGGCAATAAATGCATTATTGATATCTGCCGACGACTCGTAAATCAGTCCCTGCAACATGAAAGAAAAAGGATCTTTAGAATATCTGCTGTTTTTGTCGTTGAACTTATCGCTTAACTGCTGATTTTGCAGAGTGATACGACGCGCCTCTACAATCGCTTCTTCTGTTTTGCCGAGGTATAAATAATTCAAAGCTTT
This sequence comes from Pararcticibacter sp., assembly GCA_031981225.1. Taxonomy (GTDB): domain Bacteria; phylum Bacteroidota; class Bacteroidia; order Sphingobacteriales; family Sphingobacteriaceae; genus Arcticibacter. The sequence continues at coordinate 6,484 of DALYUO010000094.1, read as the reverse complement.
GTAGTAATGAATCATTATCTTCTCGAAGTCCTCCCCTTTATATTTCTGCATCATGGGGTTGACGAGAGTGCCTGCTAGTGCATCTCCTGCATCCGTACGCACTTCTTCGATATATTTATCAGCAAGGTTGAAATAGTGGTTACTGGTGTCATATTGAGCCAGAGCGTGCGTAGTCCGGCCTTTTTCTAAGAGATATAACAGTCTGTTCCTGGCTTTCTGCAGAAGCTTGCTTTTGTCAAGTTCAATATTTGCTTTGGCGTAATCGCCTTCAGAGATACTTGAATAATAGTTTTTTATCTGCTCGTTATAAGTGGCACAACTGCAGGTTAGAACTACCAGGGCGCTAAAAATAATAAAGCAAAGATGTTTTGCCGGTGGTTGGAACATAGCGGGGCGTAATGCATGAAACATGGAACAATGTTTCATGCATTGGGATATTTATTAATTCTTAACGTACTTAGTTATTTTCTTATCGCCTATCCTTACAACCTCGTTACTTTCGATGTTGGTAAGTTCAAGGTTTACCTGATAAGAAACTACTTTTTCTCTTTTGTGGGCATCGACGATGGAGTTTACAGATCCCTGGAGAATGTAGTCAGCTCCGTTTTCAAGACCGAATTTTTTCATAGTAGAAACCGAAGCGTTTGTTTGCTGGTCAGCTTTTTCACCGCGAAGTTCTTCGCGTTTTTTTCCGCCCTGAACCAATCTGATTTTTTGCGAACTGATGAAAGCCCGTTCGACATCTTTGGTGAAGGTTTCAGCGTCAATATGCTCATGTGTTTTGTTTTGCACCATCCCGACTATAACGACCGGCTTTTTTCCTGCTTTTTGTTCGAGGTGATCGTTCAACCAGCCTGCGTTAAGAATGGTATTCGTCATTTCTTCAGCGACCATTCGTGAGTCGGTGTTATTCCAGCCACCGCTGATATCAATTTGTTGATTGTTATCAATTCGGGTAACTGTTCTAGAGCAGGAAGAAATAAACAAGGCAGAGGCCATAATGCCGCTGATACAAAATGATTTAAGAAGATTCATACGATGTGTTTGTGATAAAAGATTATTGATTGGAACACGGGAGCTATCTCCAGTGCCCTCTGCTGTTGTGCCAGCGGAAATTTAGTGACGGTTGTATAAAAAAGCCGGAGTTTCTCCAGTTATAGGGATTGTAATAGCCCTGCCAGTAATTATTATAGTAGTAACCATTATTAAGGTTTTCCTGATGACGCCATTCACGACGCTGCTGTCTTCTTTCAAGGCGGGCCTCGTACCAGTCGTAAGCTTTATAGGTCTGCTGAACAGTAGTGCCTTGATTTTTGGTTAGAGAATCAGCATTTTTCATGTATTGTTGCTGACTTTCTTTATACCGGGGATTTTGATCAGAGGCCGGATATGCTTGCTGCGCTTTGACAGACATTGTCAGGAAGGCTAATAATGACAATAAATATAATGAGAGTGATTTCATTGTACGATATTCAAAACTATATATTAATAGACGAATAGCTGTACTACAAAGTTACACTATATTCAAAATTTTTCAGATAAATTTCTATCGCAGCAGTTCTGTCTGCATCTGATATTTAAGACGCTGGTTTTCAAATTCGATATCCTTGTATTTTATATAAAAGTAAATCGCTAAAAGGAGAAATACTTTCGAAAGAATAAATACCAACACAAATATCAGACGCCAATATTTCTGAACGGTTATCTTTTCGGATAAGGCGTTTTTATTTCTGTAATCCAATGAGTACTCTGCACCGCGCTCGTATTCCGGAGCCTCTTCTTTAATATTATCTTGAATGGTATTGCTAATCTTCTTTTCAAAGGAATGCAGGGCCTCTTCCGAAAATAATGCAGTTTTTTTCTCAACCCTCTGTTCTATATTCATCTTTCCGGTCTGTTCAATACCTTTAATTGTTCAGGATCATTATATCATTGTGTTAGAACCCCTGTTGTGAGTTTATTTCGCAGTATTGATCAATACCTCTCCTGTAATTCAGGCAATTCGTCCAAAGGGATGTTTTTTATACAATTGAAATGCCATTATTGTTTTGAAGTTTTTATTATTATGGCGGTGGATGTGAAAAGAAATTTATATTAGCATTAATCTTTACCAGAACGATGGTATGAACATTTTAAGGGCTTTGCTTTTAATGATAATGCTGTTTGCTTTTTTCTGTGCTTCGGCACAAAAAAAAGTAACCATAAGTGGCTTTATTAAGGATAACGAGAGCGGTGAGAGTCTTTCTGGTACATTGGTTAGTGTTGTTGAAACAGGGGGAAAAGCCTTGTCCAATGATTACGGCTTTTTCTCTATTACAGTACCTGCTGGTGAGTATCAATTTCATTTTTATTATCTCGGATATGATAGGAAAGAGGAACGATTACGACTGGAGGGTGACACTGTTTTGAATGTAACCTTAACAATGTCTGTAACTGTAATGAATGAGGTGGTTGTAAGTTCCGTCCAGGCTGATCGCAGTATAAGCAAACCTGTTCATGCTTCACCGCTTTCAATTGGCTCTGTCAGACTACTGCCGTCATTTTTAGGTGAAGCCGACCTAATACGATCGTTTCAACTGTTGCCTGGAGTAAGTTCAGTGGGGGATGGTGCTTCAGGATTTAATGTAAGAGGAGGAGGGATCGACCAGAATCTTGTAATGCAGGATGAGGCTCCGCTTTATTTTACATCTCACCTGTTTAACCTTTTTTCCGTAGCAAATCCCGACGCTGTTAAAGACGCCAGTCTTTATAAAACCGAAATGCCTGCCCGATTCGGTGGCCGTTTATCTTCTGTGCTGGATACACGGTTAAAGGACGGAAACGACAAAGAGTGGGGAGTGACAGGTGGCTTGGGGCTTATAGCGAGCAGGATCACCCTGGAGGGGCCTGTTATTGAGAATAAGAGCTCTCTGATTGTAAGCGCAAGACGTTCATATACCGACTTAATTACAAGGCAGTCGTCGGATCCGGATATCAAAGATAACTCCATTTACTTTTACGACCTGAGCGCTAAATTTAATCTTAGCTTATCAGCACGCGACAAGCTTTTTGTTTCGGCCTATTTTGGTAGGGATAAAATAAAGGCGAATACAATATTCAGACTCAATTGGGGAAATGGTACCGGTGCTATGCGATGGAATCATGTATTTAATCCAAAGCTCTTTCTAAACACAAGTGTTATCTACTCCGAATATAAATATAGTCTCGGTTCGGAGAACAGTCCTTCAAATAGTTTCGTCTGGAATGCCGGTATTAACGATTATATTCTGAAGAGCGGATTCAGCTGGTATCCTGATACAGAAAATACTGTCTTTATGGGAGTAGAAGGTACATTTCACCAATTTATTCCCGGTAAAGCGGAACCCATGGGTCCTGAATCGATTTTCAGGTTGGTGGAGATGCCGGGCCAAAGATCAGCGGCGCTTAATTTCTATGGTGACCATGAGATTCAATTTTCGGACGTTTTTGCCGTGGAATACGGGTTACGGTACTCCATGTTTCAAAGTATAGCCGATGGCGAAACGACAGTTTACGACTATCGGGGACCGCCTGGCGAACGAAAGGAGCCTGTGAATTCACGGGTATTCAACAATTGGGACAATATAAAGACATATCACTACCTTCAGCCACGGTTGTCGCTCAAACTGCAGGCCGGCAGATATGCCTCACTGAAGATGTCGTACAACCGTACAGCGCAGGACCTTCATTTGATGTCGAACACCATGTCTGTAAGTCCGCTTGATATGTGGTTACCCAGCTCCTATAATATAAAACCCGAAACGGCAGATCAGTTTTCGGCAGGGTATTTCAGAGCTTTTATAGAAAACAGGTACGAAGCTTCTGTCGAGGTATATTACCGGAGGTTACACAATCAGATTGATTTTATCGATGGCGCAGAAACTGTAATGAATGAAAATCAGGCGGCCGATATGCTATTTGGTAAGGGGAGGGCCTATGGGGCCGAAGTTTACGCAAAGAAACACTTTGGAAAGTGGAATGGCTGGCTCAGTTACACCCTAAGCCGAACGGAAAGGAAATTTGAAGGGATTAATAACGGCCGGTATTTTCCTGCGAAGTTTGATAAAACTCATTCTCTGTCTTTGGTTGCCGTTTATCAGTTAAACCCATTTGTTGTGTTTTCTGGTACGTACAGTTATGCCTCCGGAACTCCGGTAACGTTGCCTGCTGACCGCTTTGAAGTGCAGGGCTACCCTGTTCAATTTAATTCTGGCAATTACAGGAATAATTACCGGATACCGTCATATAAGCGGGTGGACTTATCAGCGACATTCAGACGGAAGGTTCCTCCGGGCAAAAGATATCAAAGTGAATGGGTGGTGTCACTTTTTAATGCGCTGAACCGTCGAAATGCTTTTTCTGTATATCTTAGGCAAAATAACCAGCAGCCGTCTGATTTTGAAGCAGTACGTTTTGCTATGTTTGGGACGATTATTCCTTCGGTAACCTGGAATTTTAAATTTTGACCATGAAACGCCGGCTTTCTTTGTTTTTGTTAATTGTATCGTTTCTGGCTCTATCCTGCCAGGATATAATTGATATAGAAGTCGCTGGTGGCAAACCTGTTCTGGTTGTAGAAGGCTGGCTGACAAACAAGCGCGAAACGCAGGTCGTCAAGCTTTATTATTCCAGAGGTATTTCTGACACGATGGGTTACCAACCGGTTAA
>DALYUO010000094.1:0-1788 GCA_031981225.1 Pararcticibacter sp. | reverse complement strand
AAAGAGCTGCTCAAAGAACAAGCGCCGGGGCAGTATTCTTTTTCTCAGGTCAGGGCAGTAAGCGGCCGGACATACACCCTGAGAATCGATTTAAAAGATGGCTCTTACGAAGCAGTTTCTACGGTGCCGCGTCTGGCCCTGAATCCGGATACAGTTTTATATAAGTATCAGGATAAATCTTTGATCTATAAGAATGCTGGCTACTATCCACTGATCTGCGCCCAGGAATCAGAAGGGAAAGGCGACTATGCACAAATAAAACTGTATAAAAACGGAGTTTATCAGAACAAGTCGGATGACCTGAACCTTTTTTCCGATGAATACGCTGACGGGTATTACATAAAGAATCTGGAGCTGAATATTGACAGCCCCTACGTAAGGGGCGATGTTATCAGAGCTGAGGTGTGGTCGTTAAATATTAAGTTAGCTGATGACTTTCAAGTTTTGAAGAAATAGCAGAGAGTATCTCTTCGACACGGTTCTTTAGAGAGGCCGGTTCAACCAGTACAGCCTCATCTGCAAACATTAGAAACCATCTTGCAAAGCCCTCAGGAAAGGCCGTAAGAAACGACATCTCAATGAAGTCTTCTTTCTCTGTCTCAGATATAAAACCGTTGTAATATTTTTGTTCTGTCAGATGCCGGGCAGCTTTCTTATTTACTCTGATAATTACAGATAGTAAATCGCGGCACTTATACTCTTGTTCTATATATTCTTTTAGCGAAAGATGCTGATGCTTATACGGCTCGCTTGTTAAGGATAAGCTTCTGATGCGGTCCATTCGAAAATCCCGGTAGTCCTTTCTCATATGGCAAAAGGCAACCAGGTGCCAATAGTTATCGAGATAAAAAACTCCGATTGGCTCAATTTGGCGTGTAGTGCTTTCCTGCTTGTAGTGAGCAAAATAGCAAATATTGACTGCCCGTTTGTCGTTTATTGCCTTTAATATAGTCTGAAGAATATTTAGTCCGGGCTGGCCTGTATGCTTTTGCTGCCGCGTTTGCAATACTTCTATGTAGCTGTCAAGGTTCTCAAGCAGATCCTTTTCAGATGTGCGTAGCACAGCCTTAATCTTATACATAGCCGACTTGTAAATAGCTCCGTTTGATGCATCTGTGAGCTTTTCTACCAATTTTTCGGCAGTAAGCAATGCCGTGGCTTCTTCTCGTGTAAACATAATTGGAGGAAGCCGATACCCTTCCATTAGTGAATACCCAACACCTGCTTCCCCAATGATCGGAATACCTGCTTCTTCCAGGGCCTTAACATCACGATATACCGTTCGTAAGCTGATATTAAATCGTTCTGCAATATCCACTGCTTTTACAATCCTTCGGGATTGTAGTTGTATAAGAATTGCTGACAGGCGATCTATGCGATTCATCGACAGCAAATCTGGCAAAAAAGGATGAAAGGAAAAAGTATCTTAATCCCAACCACTACCTTTTTTTGCGTCTCCGTTCTTGATATGCTCTTCGGCTTTGGCTTTTCCTAAAATAGCGGCCATTTTATTACCTTCGCTGTCCTTTCCTGTTGCGATGTAGCGGCCTGATTTTACATCAATTACCGGATCAATCATAGGAACGTTCTTCGTTTTGGTTTTAACGGAATATGCAGTGATACCGCTGTTGCTTTCGTTTTTCGATTTTGACATAATACACGTAGTTTAAAAGGTTTGTGAAATTAACCTTGTTTCTCGCCAATTGTTTCTGTTAACGTCCGTATTTTTTAATTTGATTCTTGAAACAAGTCCTTAGGGAAAATTAAGCAATCGATATCAGACTTCTC
>DALYUO010000093.1:17054-18360 GCA_031981225.1 Pararcticibacter sp. | reverse complement strand
TCCAGTTTCCTGCCATTTCTTTAATTGCAGCCGGCCCCTTCTTATATAGCGTTGCTGAATGATCTTCGTTCAGGATGAAAGCTGCGAGAGTATCCCGATCCAACGATGTACTCCTTTGCTGGCTTTTTGATGAACTGTCTATTAGTACCCAGCGGCCGGAGATCGCGCTGTCAGCAGAATCTCTGGCATGAAGCTTTATTTTGCCTCTGTCGTGACTGCATCCGCATATAAGTATTGCCATAATTATAGCATAGACAATACTGCCAGCAGGGAAGGGCGTGGAGTTAGAAAAATAGTGAGACCATATAACACTACTGAACGGCTTTTTGCCCGATGGAAATAATGGTTTCATTAGATTGATTTTAGATATGACGAGGTAAACCATAAAATAATTACATTACCCGACAAAAAATTTCCGAAAGACAGCTGATTTTCTGCTTTTACAGACTCTTCATCTTTTTTAGTAAGCTTTCTATCACTTTTGGATAATGCAGATGTTCGAGTTGTTGTCCTTTAAATTTGATCATTTCGATGTCATCGCCTTTTTCAATTTTGAAACGGGACTGGTGGATAATTTCCCCATCATCAAAATTCTCGTTTACAAAGTGAATAGTAATACCCGATTCGGATTCGTGATTTGCAAGTATGGCCTTATGGACGTTGTCGCCATACATTCCTTTGCCTCCGTATTTAGGAAGAAGCGCCGGATGAATATTGATGATCTTATTAGGAAATGTCTTTAACAGGTTTTCCGGAATTAACCATACGAAACCGGCCAGTACTATAATATCAATCTCCATTTTTTTGAGGAGGGTAACGATATTATCTGTTTTGTAAAATTCAAACCGGTCGAATACATGTGACGGGATTTCAAAATTATCAGCACGCTGCAAAACGTATGAATTAGGATTATTTGAAAGTACAATGGCTACTTCTGCATCGGCGTGTTTTTTGAAATGTTCCATTATCTTCTGGGCATTCGAGCCCGAACCGGATGCAAAGATGGCAATACGTTTTTTTAGCATGGTGATGAGTTACAATCCAAAGATAAGGAAAAGGGATAAGAGGACAAAAGTGTAAGCCCAAAGCCGCTGCTCGGCCGAGGAGTGGGCTGCTGCACTTTAAAATCTTTAAAACAAATGATTTTTCGAGGCGTTGCTTTTTATATCTATAATCTACCAATAAATAAAAAACGTTATGGCAAATTTAAGTAATCGCAACATTGCTATTCTTACGGAGAGTGGTTTTGAGGAAGTTGAATTGACCAGCCCGAAAAAGGCGCTGGAAGAAGCTGGGGCAAACGTGC
>DALYUO010000093.1:4081-17044 GCA_031981225.1 Pararcticibacter sp. | reverse complement strand
CGCAAAAGGAGACTGTAAGAGCTATGAAGAATCATGAATGGTCGATAGATGTGCCCGTTGATAAACACATTTCGGAGGTAAAAGCTGAAGATTATGACGGGCTCGTGTTGCCGGGAGGAGTGATTAATCCGGACCAGTTGCGCCTCAACGACCAGGCGGTAAGCTTTATTAAGGATTTCTTTGATGCCGGTAAGCCGGTAGCAGCAATTTGTCATGGCCCTCAGTCGCTCATTACCGCAGGGGTAGTTGAAGGCCGGGAAATGACTTCGTATCCTTCAATTAAGGCAGACCTTATATATGCGGGCGCAAACTGGGTAGACCGTGAAGTGGTTGTTGATCAGGGTTTGGTAACAAGCCGTACACCTGATGACCTTCCTGCATTTAACCGGAAAATGTGTGAAGAGTTTGCCGAGGGTATCCACGAAGGGCAGCACTCTTAAGAGTAGAGCGGGAGAACAAATGTAGTTCTCCCGCTCGCTTTTTGTCTCCAGATCTTTCTCTTACGTTCGTCACACGGTTTTCGTTTCTTTCTTAGATCTTCGCTTTCTGGTTGTTTTTCATTCGTTCCTGGCTCTCTTCTTCCTCGTCAGTTGTTCGTCAGCCCCTTGTCGATTGCTTGTCAGTTATTCGTCAGCTGCTTTACATTTGTTCGTCAGTTGTTCGTCAGTTGTTCGTCTCCTGTTCGTCAGTGTGACGGTAAAACGACATCCGTTTGTCGTAAAAGTGTTATTCCGGCGGGGCAAACAGCTCGTTTTTGGTAACAACTAAAAGCTGGGGAGTAGCGAGACAGCCTTCGGGGTGAATTTCTTTAAAAAATAACATCCTAACTATTTGATAATTAATTAAACATTTCTATCTTTGCCCTCCCTTTCGAGGGATTATTATGCCTTGAGCGAAGCCCTACTGCTTCGATGGGCGCAAAAGAAATAAAAGAAAATGTCAGGTATTATTGGAAAAAAAGTAGGAATGACCAGCATTTTCGATGCCGATGGACGCAATATTCCATGCACGGTTATCGAAGCTGGCCCCTGTGTTGTAACACAGGTTCGTACCTCTGAGAAAGACGGGTACGAGGCAGTTCAGTTAGCTTTCGATGAGAAGAAAGAAAAGAACACTACCGAACAGTTAAAAGGCCATTTCGCAAAAGCAAACACTACTCCAAAGCGGAAGCTTGTGGAGTTTAAAACGTTTGAAGATGTGAAAAGTTTGGGCGATACAATAACTGTTGAACTTTTTGCTGAAGGCGACTTCGTTGATGTTGTTGGTACTTCAAAAGGTAAAGGTTTCCAGGGCGTTGTGAAGCGTCATGGTTTTGGTGGTGTTGGTATGGCGACTCACGGACAGCATAACAGACTAAGAGCTCCTGGTTCGTTAGGTGCTTCTTCATGGCCTTCACGTGTATTTAAAGGCATGCGTATGGCAGGCCGTACAGGTGGTTCAAGAGTTAAAGTTCAGAACCTTCAGGTTTTGAAGATTTATCCTGAACAAAATTTATTGGTAGTTAGCGGTTCTATTCCGGGAGCTAAGGGTTCTTACGTAATCGTGGATAAATAAGATGGAAGTTAGCGTAGTAAACATTTCAGGTAAAGAAACAGGTGCCAAGGTGCAACTTCCTGAAGAGATTTTTGGTGTAGAACCTAACGATCATGCAATTTATCTGGACGTTAAGCAATATCTTGCTAATCAACGTCAGGGTACGCATAAATCTAAGCAACGTAACGAGATTGCCGGATCGACCCGTAAATTATATAAACAAAAGGGTACAGGCGGTGCGCGTGCAGGTAGCATTAAATCGCCGTTGTTTAATGGTGGTGGCCGTATATTTGGTCCGCAACCACGCGACTATAGCTTTAAACTTAACAAGAAGTTAAAGCAACTGGCCCGTAAGTCGGCTTTATCATACAAGGCAAAAGACAATAACATTGTCATTCTTGAAGATTTTTCTTTCGATTCTATAAAAACAAAGAACTACATCAAGATGGTGACAGATCTGAACGTTGCTTCAGAAAAGACTTTGCTGGTATTACCGGCTGCTAATAATAATGTGTATTTATCAAGCAGAAATATTAAGAAAGCGAAAGTGATCACTGCCGATCAGTTGAATACTTATGATGTATTGAACGCAGGAAAGCTTTTGTTAACTACTGGTTCTGTTAAAACATTGGAGGAGGCATTCGCCAGGTAATTATGGAAATCTTAAAAAAACCTATTTTAACAGAGAAAGCATCCATGTTAACTGAGAAGTTAAACAGGTTTGCATTTAAAGTAGATTACAGAGCCAACAAATTGCAGATCAAAGGTGCAATTGAGCAGATGTATGGTGTTAATATCCAGGCGATAAACACCATGGTGGTTTCTGGTAAAGCAAAGAGTCGTTACACAAAAGCAGGATTTGTTTCAGGGCGTTCGCCTAAGTACAAGAAAGCTATTGTAACGCTGAAAGATGGTGAAACTATTGACTTTTACAGCAATATTTAATTAGAACATGGCAGTTAGAAGATTTAAACCGGTTACCCCTGGTACTCGTTTCCGCGTAGGAGGCGATTATTCAGATGTTACTACAAACGTTCCTGAAAAGTCGTTGGTAGTTTCTATCAAGAAATCAGGCGGTAGGAATAATTCCGGTAAAATGACTATGCGTTATCTCGGTGGGGGACATAAAAAAGCATACCGATTGATTGATTTTAAACGCGATAAAAATAATATCCCCGCAACTGTTGCCACTATTGAGTACGATCCTAACCGTACTGCACGTATCGCTCTGTTGCATTATGTCGACGGCGAAAAACGTTACATTATTGCTCCGGAAGGATTACAGATCGGTCAAACCGTAGTATCCGGCGAGGGAGTAGCACCAGAAGTAGGCAATGCTCTTCCATTAAAGAACATTCCTCTAGGTTCAATTATTCATAACATTGAGCTCAATCCGGGCCAGGGTGCTTCAATTGCACGTAGTGCAGGCACTTATGCTCAGCTATCTGCCCGTGACGGGAAGTATGCTATCATTAAGATGCCTTCAGGCGAAACCCGTATGATCCTGGCGACTTGTATTGCCACTATCGGAACAGTTTCAAATTCTGAAAAGGCAAATGAAGTTTTGGGTAAGGCCGGAAGGAAACGCTGGCTGGGCTATCGCCCACGTGTTCGTGGTGTTGCAATGAACCCTGTCGATCACCCTATGGGTGGTGGTGAAGGAAGGGCTTCAGGCGGTCATCCACGTTCAAGGACCGGGGTACTTTCGAAAGGTTATAAGACCCGTAATAAGAAGAAAACCTCAAATCGTTATATTATTGAAGGGAGGAAGAAATAATGGCACGTTCGATTAAAAAAGGCCCTTATATTGATCATAATCTGGAAGGCAAAGTGCTTTCTATGAACGAAACAAGTAAGAAATCAGTTATTAAGACCTGGTCACGCCGGTCGATGATTTCTCCGGATTTCGTAGGTCATACATTTGCAGTGCATAATGGTAACAAGTTTATACCTGTTTATGTAACTGAAAACATGGTTGGTCACAAGTTGGGAGAATTTGCTCCAACCAGAACATTTAGAGGTCACGCTGAAAAGAGAAAATAAGCAATGGAAGCAGTAGCAAAATTAAATAATTGCCCTACCTCGCCTCGTAAGATGAGACTGGTTGTTGACCTTATCCGTGGTGAGCGTGTTGAAAAGGCACTATATATTTTAAAGTATACAAATAAAGAAGCTGCCCAGAGAGTTGAGAAACTTTTGTTATCGGCTATCAAAAACTGGGAAGCCAAGAACGAAGGACAACGTCCGGAAGACAACGAATTGTTTGTGAAAACAGTGTTTGTAGACGGTGGCCGTCAGTTAAAAAGGCTTAGGCCTGCCCCTCAGGGCCGTGGATTCAGAATTCGTAAACGTTCTAACCACGTAACTCTGGTTGTTGACAGCAAGAATCTTGAAACACAAACTAATTAAGGAGAAATGGGACAAAAAGCACATCCAATAGGTAACAGATTAGGAATCATCAAAGGTTGGGATTCTAACTGGTTCGGTGGCAACAACTACTCTGAGAAATTAGTTGAAGATGAGAAGATTCGCAAGTATCTTTCTGTTCGTATCGCTAAAGGCGGTGTTGCCAAATTGGTGATCGAACGTACATTAAAGCGCATTACAGTAACCATCCACACTGCCCGTCCCGGTATTGTTATCGGAAAAGGTGGTCAGGAAGTTGATAAGATCAAAGAAGAGTTAAAGAAACTGACAAAGAAAGATGTTCAGATCAATATCTTCGAGATCAAACGTCCGGAACTGGATGCTCAGTTAGTAGCAGAAGGAATTGCAAAACAACTTGAAGCTCGTATCTCTTTCCGTCGTGCAATGAAAACGTCTATCGCTTCAACGATGCGTATAGGTGCCGAGGGAATCAAGGTAATGTGCTCAGGTCGCTTAGGAGGTGCTGAAATGGCGCGTACCGAGCAATATAAAGAAGGAAGAATTCCATTGCATACTTTCCGTGCCGATATTGATTACGCACTTGCAGAAGCCCTTACTACTTATGGTAAGATTGGTGTAAAGGTGTGGATCTGTAAAGGTGAGGTTTACGGTAAACGTGATCTTTCTCCAAATATCGGTCAGACAACCGGCGTAAGAGGCAGAGGCGAAGGCGCTGCAGCTTTCGGAGGTGGTGAAAGAGGCGACCGCAGAGGTGGAAATGATCGCAGAGGTGCTAATGACAGACGCGGTGGAGGCGACAGACGCAGTGGAGGAGATAACCGTGGCGGTGGTCAGGGTGGCCAGAACCGTGGTGGCGGTCAGAACCGTCCCGGAGGTCAAAATCGCGGAGGCCAGGGTGGTCCGAACCGTGGTGGCGCAGCCGGATTTCGCGGAAAGAAATAAATAGAAGTTCAGACATCGTTAACGATATAAATACAAACAGAGATGTTACAGCCAAAAAGAACGAAGTGCAGAAGGGCAAAATGAAAGGTTTAGCTACCCGTGGTGCTGAACTTGCCTTCGGTTCTTTCGGAATTAAATCATTGGAACCGGCGTGGATAACAAGTCGCCAGATAGAAGCTGCACGTATTGCGGTTACACGTTATATGAAACGTGAAGGCCAGGTGTGGATTCGGATTTTTCCTGACAAACCTGTTACCAAGAAACCTGCGGAAGTACGTATGGGTAAAGGTAAAGGTGCTCCGGAATACTGGGTTGCCGTTGTCCGTCCGGGTAGAATGATTTTTGAAGCTGAAGGTGTGCCTTTGGAAATAGCTAAAGAGGCATTGCGTTTAGCCGCTCAGAAATTACCGGTACAAACCAAATTTGTAGTACGTAGAGATTACGTAGAAGCATGATAGAGTTATGAGTTATGGGTTATAAGTTATGAGTGAATTACTTAGAACTTAAAACTTAGAGCTTAAAACTTACAACTTATAAAAGATGAAAACCTCAGAAATATTAGAGCTATCAACTGAAGAGATTGTTTCCCGCATAAGCGAGGAAAGAGCCAATCTCACAAAATTAAAATTTGCGCATACAGTTTCTGCCATAGAGAATCCATCTCGTATTAGCAAGGTGAGAAAAGATATCGCACGTTTAAATACAGAATTGACTAAGCGCAAAGCGGCAGATGCTGCTGCTAAGCTGGAGTCCGCTTCTGAAACTGAATAATTTTAGAGTCGAAATGGAAAGAAAATTAAGAAAAACCCGTACCGGGTTGGTAGTTAGCAACAAGATGGATAAATCCATCGTGGTTGCTGTAGAACGGAAGGTTAAGCATCCGATCTATGGAAAGTTTGTTAACAAGACTACCAAATTTATGGCTCATGACGAAAGCAACACTTGTGGTATCGGTGATACAGTGTTGATTATGGAGACTCGTCCGCTGAGTAAGAATAAAAACTGGAGATTAGTTGAAATTTTAGAAAGGGCTAAGTAATGGTACAACAGGAATCAAGACTGAATGTTGCAGATAACAGCGGAGCTAAAGAAGTTTTAGTGATCCGTGTTCTGGGCGGCACCGGGAAGCGTTATGCTTCTGTTGGTGACAAGATCGTTGTAACCGTGAAAAGTGCGCTTCCTTCTGGTAACGTTAAAAAAGGAACTGTGTCGAAAGCAGTTGTGGTAAGGACCAAAAAGGAAATCAGACGCAAGGACGGCTCTTATATCCGTTTCGACGATAACGCAGCTGTATTATTGAATAATCAGGACGAACCACGCGGTACTCGTATCTTCGGTCCGGTTGCAAGAGAGCTGCGTGAAAAACAATTCATGAAAATTGTATCATTAGCACCGGAGGTATTGTAACATGGTAAAGAATAATAAAGTAAAGCCTAAGCTGAAAATCCGTAAAGGTGATTTGGTTCAGGTAATAGCCGGCGACTCTAAAGGTAAGCAGGGCAAAATTTTAGAAATCATTCTGAAAGATAACAGGGCTATTGTAGAAGGTGCGAACATGGTTTCACGCCATACCAAGCCCAATGCTGCAAATCCTAACGGCGGTATTATTAAAAAGGAAGCTCCTATTCATATCTCTAACCTGATGGTTGTTGATGCTAAAACCGGTAAGCCAACCCGTGTCGGGAGACAAAAGGATGCTGCAGGTAAACTAGTTAGAATAGCTAAAAAATCCGGGGAGGAAATTAAGCAATGAGTTACGTACCAAGATTAAAATCAAAATACAGGGACGAGATCCGCACTGCACTGAAAGATAAATTTCAGTACAAGAGCGTGATGCAGGTTCCTAAGCTTGAAAAGATTGCTATCAACCAGGGTGTTGGAGCAGCAACTACAGACAAAAAGTTAATAGAAACTGCAATCAGCGAACTTACTACAATCACTGGTCAGCTGGCAGTTGCAGCAAAGTCAAAGAAGGATATCTCTAACTTTAAGTTACGTAAAGGAATGCCGGTTGGTGTTCGTGTTACTTTACGCGACAGCCAGATGTATGAGTTCCTTGATCGTTTGATCTCTGTTGCTCTACCACGTATCCGCGATTTCAAAGGAATCAACGACAAAGGTTTTGACGGACACGGCAATTATACTTTAGGTATATCTGAGCAGATCATTTTCCCTGAAATCAATATTGACAAGATCAGTAAAATTATGGGAATGGATATTACCTTTGTAACTTCAGCAAAAAACGATGTTGAGGCGCTGGAATTATTAAAGCAATTTGGTTTACCATTTAAAAATCAGACAGTAAATAATGGCTAAAGAAGGTGTAAAAGCACGGGAAGTTAAGCGTGCTAAATTAGTTGCCAAGTATGCTGAGAAAAGAGCTGCTTTGAAAGCTGAAGGAGATTTTGCAGCATTGGATAAATTACCTAAAAATGCTTCTCCGGTTCGTTTACACAACCGTTGTAAATTAACTGGTCGTCCGAGAGGATATATGAGGCAGTTTGGTATTTCACGTGTGACATTCCGCGAAATGGCTCTTGCCGGTAAGATCCCGGGAGTAAAGAAAGCAAGCTGGTAATTAGAGGAGTTGTAAGTTGTAAGTAATAAGTTGTAAGTCCTGAATGGCGCTTAATTCTTATTACTTATAACTTACTACTTACAACTTAAATATAAACCGGTAGCAGGTCCAATGTGTGATACCACTACCACAAACAACAAATAATGAATACAGATCCAATAGCAGATTATCTTACGAGAGTAAGGAATGCCATTAAGGCCAACCACAGGGTTGTAGAAATTCCTGCATCAAACCTCAAAAAGGAGATTACAAAAGTTCTTTTTGATAAAGGTTACATCGCGAACTACAAGTTCGAGGACAACAATGCACAGGGTACAATCAAAATTGCATTGAAATATCATCCGGTAACTAGAGTTCCTGCTATTCGCACTCTTACACGTGTGAGTAAGCCTGGTTTGAGAAAATATGCAGGTGTAGACAAGATGCCACGTGTATTGAATGGTTTGGGAGTTGCGATCATTTCTACCTCTAAAGGAGTTATGACCGACAAGGAAGCCCGCAACCTGAACATTGGTGGCGAAGTATTATGTTACGTACATTAATCAGGAGGATTAAAGGATGTCAAGAATAGGAAAAGCCCCAATAGAAATCCCCGGTGGTGTTACTATTACCGTATCTGCAGATAATGTAGTTACTGTAAAAGGCCCCAAAGGTGAATTATCACAACGTTTAGACGGAGATATAACCGTTTCTCAGGAAGATGGAAAACTGCTGGTAGCACGTCCGTCAGAACAGAAACGCCATAAAGCCCTTCACGGTCTTTACCGGTCACTTTTAAACAACATGGTTAAAGGTGTTACTGAAGGATATAAGTTGCAGCAGGAGCTGGTAGGTGTGGGTTACCGCGCTACTAACACAGGTAATACCCTGGACCTGGTGCTGGGATATTCACACCATTATGTGTTTGAATTACCTAAAGAAATTAAAGTAACAACAACTGCTGATAAAGGTAAAAATCCAACGATTATACTGGAAAGTATCGACAAACAATTATTAGGACAAGTTGCAGCTAAAATACGTTCCCTGCGTGCTCCTGAGCCTTACAAAGGAAAAGGTATTAAGTTTGTAGGTGAAGTGTTAAGAAGAAAAGCAGGTAAATCAGCAGCTAAAAAATAATAAGTCATGGCAGGAAGTAAATTATCTCGCAGAACGCGAATTAAACAAGGCATCAGACGCAGATTGGCTGGCTCTACTGAACGCCCCCGTTTGTCAGTATACAGAAGCAATAAAGGAATTTATGCTCAGGTTATTGATGATACTACAGGTAAGACCCTCGTTTCAGCATCTTCTTTATCAAAGGAGTTTTCTGCAAATGGAAATAAAGTTGAACAGTCTAAGGCTGTTGGTAAGCTTGTAGCAGAAAAAGCTGTTGCAGCCGGTATCAGCCAGGTGGTATTTGATAGGAATGGTTATTTATACCACGGACGTGTTAAATCACTAGCAGAAGGCGCACGTGAAGGTGGTCTTAATTTTTAATCTGAAGAATAGATGTCAACGATCAATATAAAAAGAGTAAAATCGAGCGAAATCGAATTAAAAGATCGCTTAGTTAGCATACAGCGTGTTGCTAAAGTTACTAAAGGGGGCCGTACATTCAGTTTCTCAGCAATCGTAGTGGTTGGTGATGAAAACGGAGTGGTAGGCTATGGACTTGGAAAAGCTAAAGAAGTAACCGAAGCAATCGCTAAAGGTATCGATGATGCTAAAAAGAATCTGGTAAAGGTTCCGGTTATTAACGGAACTGTGCCTCACGAACAATATGGAAAATTTTCAGGTGGTTATGTGTTAATCAAACCTGCTTCAAATGGTACCGGAGTTATTGCTGGTGGTGCTATGCGTGCAGTACTTGAAAGTGCCGGTGTTCATAACGTATTAGCAAAGTCTAAAGGATCATCAAACCCGCATAACGTGGTAAAGGCAACAGTATCTGCTTTATCTCAGATGAGAGATGCGTACACAGTAGCGCAGCAACGTGGTGTGGATCTTAGTAAAGTTTTTAACGGATAAGTATCATGGCGAAAATCAGGATCACTCAGATTAAAAGCGTTATCGACAGAAGCGAGCGCCAGAAAAGAACCATGCAGGCACTTGGTTTGAACAAAATCAGCCAGACTGTAGAGGTAGAAGCTACCCCGGCTATCATCGGGATGGTACGGAAAATTAATCATCTTGTAGCAGTAGAAAGTATTTCATCATGAACCTAAGTAATTTGAAACCTGCAGAAGGTTCAACTAAAAATAAGAAACGTATAGGCAGGGGTACTGGTTCTGGTCGCGGGGGTACTTCAACCCGTGGTCATAAGGGTGCTGGTTCCCGTTCTGGTACATCATCAAAAGTTGGTTTCGAAGGCGGTCAGATGCCTTTACAACGCCGGGTGCCAAAGGTTGGCTTTAAGAACATTAACCGCGTTGAATACGTGGGAGTTAACTTAGACGTTTTACAGGCTCTTGCAGAGAAATTCAGCCTTACAAGTGTAAACTTTGACACTTTAAAGGAACATGGATTAGTATCAAAGAATGACCGTGTAAAGATCCTTGGAAGAGGAGAAGTAACAAGCAAACTTGAAGTTACAGCCCATGCTTTTACAGCTTCTGCTCAGAAGTCGATTGAAGCAGCAGGTGGTGCAATTGTTAAATTGTAATTAATGAAGAAGTTATTCACTACCCTTTCCAATATCTGGAAAATTGAAGACTTAAGAGTGCGTATTTTAAACACACTCTTATTTCTTTTAATTTACCGTGTTGGTTCTTTCATTGTATTGCCGGGAGTAAACCCTGTTGCGCTTGAAAATCAGGCACAGGAAGGACTCCTTGGTTTATTAAATATGTTTGCAGGAGGTTCGTTTTCCAGGGCGTCTATATTTGCCTTAGGTGTAATGCCCTATATCTCTGCATCCATTGTTGTGCAGCTGTTAGGTATTGCTGTTCCAACTTTTCAGAAGATGCAGAAGGAGGGAGAGAGCGGAAGGAAGAAGCTGAATCAGATAACAAGATATCTTACCGTTGCTATCACATTGTTACAAGCGGTTGGGTATGTGCGTACACAAATAACTCCTGATGCAAAAATGCTTGGAGAACCTTTGTTCTCGATCTCTTCTATGGTGATACTTACTGCAGGTACATTATTTGTAATGTGGTTAGGGGAAAAGATAACTGATAAGGGAATAGGTAATGGGATCTCATTGATCATCATGGTGGGTATTATCGCCCAGCTTCCCGGAGCGTTCATTGCCGAGCTTGATTCAAGATTAACCGGCGGTGGTATCATTCCTTTCATTGTTGAAATTATCGCTCTGTTTTTTGTGATAGTATTTACTATTCTTATTGTACAGGGGGTTCGAAAGATTCCTGTGCAGTATGCCAAAAAGATAGTAGGTAATAAACAATATGGAGGTGTACGCCAGTATATTCCTTTAAAGGTAAATGCAGCAGGTGTAATGCCTATCATCTTCGCTCAGGCGCTGATGTTTATTCCAATGAGTATCGGGCAGTTTTTTCCAGGTGCTCAGGGCCCTGTGTTGTCGGCGTTAACCAATTATACATCGGTTGCCTATAACGCAACATTTGCATTTTTGATTATTGCTTTCACATTCTTCTATACCGCCATAACGGTTAATCCTGTTCAAATGTCGGATGATATGAAGAAGAATGGTGGGTTTGTGCCGGGTATAAAACCAGGTAAAGTTACAGGTGAATATATCGACGCAGTTATTTCTAAAATAACGCTTCCGGGTTCTGTATTCCTTGCAATTATTGCCATAATGCCGTCCATTGCAATTGTTCTGGGAATAAACAGTAATTTCGCTCACTTCTATGGAGGTACTTCGCTCCTTATCCTTGTGGGTGTTGTTCTGGATACACTTCAACAGATCGAAAGCCATTTATTAATGCGTCACTACGACGGATTGATGAAGACAGGAAGGCTAAGAGGGCGTACTCCTGTTGCTACTGGAGCTACTGGTCCAGCACTTTAATTTAATAACATGCCAAAGGTTAATTTTAAGACAGATGAGGAGATAGAGCTTATACGAGCCAGTTCTTCACTTCTTTCAAAAACCCTGGGCGAAATGGCAAAACTTATTCGTCCGGGTGTTAAAACCATTGAGATCAATAACGCTGCCGAGACGTATATCAGGGACAATGGCGGTGTGCCGGCATTCCTGAACTATAATGGATTTCCGTACTCACTATGTATTTCCACTAACGATAGGATTGTACATGGTTTCCCTGGTGATGATGAACTGAAGGATGGGGATATCATTTCCGTCGACTGTGGTGTGATACTGAATAAGTTTGTTAGCGATTCGGCATTTACATTTGCGGTAGGAGAGATTGATCCGGCTGTAAAGAAGCTTCTGAAAGTTACAAGGGAATGTCTTGATCTTGGCGTTGCAAAGGCCGTAGCCGGTTTAAGGATTGGCGATATCGCTTTTGCTGTCCAGGAACATGCTGAGAACAATGGGTTTGGCGTAGTAAAAGAACTGGTAGGCCATGGCGTGGGATATTCGCTCCATGAGAAACCGGAGGTTCCTAATTACGGTAAGCGCGGATCGGGAATGAAGCTGGAGGAAGGAATGGTGATTGCCATAGAGCCAATGATCAACCTCGGACGAGCGGGAGTTAAATTTTGGAAAGATGGATGGACTGTGAGTACAATTGACGGAAAACCATCTGCACATTATGAACATACCGTTGCTGTGCGCAAAGGTAAAGCTGATGTGCTTTCTTCATTTGATTATATCGACGAAGTGCTTGGCGCTGCGCCCGATAACAAAAAATAAGAAAATACAAGAAGGAAGCAAATAAATTAAATTTTTTTATTTAATTTTGCAACCCCAAATGTTAGGGTATAATTAAATAGAAATCAATAAAATATGGCTAAACAAGCCTCTATTGAACAAGACGGTATAATAAAAGAAGCATTATCAAATGCCATGTTCCGGGTGGAGCTTGAAAATGGGCATGAAATTATTGCTCATATATCAGGCAAGATGCGAATGCATTATATTAAGATATTGCCTGGCGACAAGGTAAAACTGGAAATGTCACCATACGATTTAACAAAAGGCAGAATTACTTACAGATATAAATAAGATGAAAGTTAGAGCATCCATAAAGAAGCGCAGCGCTGATTGCAAAATAATTCGCCGTAAGGGTAAACTTTATGTAATTAACAAGAAGAACCCTAAGTACAAGCAGCGCCAGGGGTAAAATAATTATTGAAGGACTGAAAGGTTGAATGACTAAGATTAATCCGGTATTCAATCAATCGATCATTCAATCAATCAATCATTAAAAAAATATGGCAAGAATAGCAGGTATTGATTTACCAAGAAACAAAAGAGGAGAGATCGGCCTTACTTACATTTACGGTATCGGAAGAGCTACAGCTCAGAGCATTTTAGATCAGGCCGGTATAGGGTATGATGTGAAAGTACAAGAGTGGACCGATGATCAGTTAGCGGCGATCCGTTCGATTATTAACGACCAGATTAAGGTAGAGGGTTCTCTGCGTTCTGAAGT
>DALYUO010000093.1:0-4026 GCA_031981225.1 Pararcticibacter sp. | reverse complement strand
ACGCGGACAAAGGACTAAGAACAATACCCGTACCCGTAAAGGGAAGCGTAAGACTGTTGCTAACAAGAAAAAGGCTACTAAATAATACGAGATAAGTAATGGCTAAGACTAAAAAAGTAACGAAAAAGCGTATTGTGGTTATTGAGCCGGTTGGACAGGCCCACATTAACGCTACTTTCAATAATATCATAGTGACTTTAACCAACTCTCAAGGTCAGGCAATATCCTGGTCGTCTGCAGGGAAGATGGGTTTTAAAGGATCTAAGAAAAACACTCCATATGCTGCTTCACAAGCTGCTGCTGATTGCGGTAAAGTTGCATTTGATTTAGGTCTCCGTAAGGTTGAAGTTTTTGTTAAAGGTCCGGGAGCTGGTCGTGAGTCTGCTATCCGCACGCTTCAAACAGCAGGTATCGAAGTAACAACCATTAAGGATATTACTCCGCTTCCTCATAACGGATGCCGCCCTCCAAAGAGGCGAAGAGTTTAATTAGGCTGAAAGCTTAAAGGTAAAAGGCTGAAAGCTCAAAGGTGCCACGGAACGTGGACAAACGAGAAAAATAATTAATTAAAGATAAGATTCGGCAGCTGCGGGCTGCCTGATACTTTAAACAAACAAAATGGCAAGATACACTGGTCCTAAATCCAAGATCGCCCGTAAGTTCAGAGAACCAATTTTTGGTCCTGACAAGGCATTAGAAAGAAAAAATTATCCTCCTGGAATGCATGGTGCTTCAAAGCGTCGTGGAAAACAGTCTGAATATGCTGTTCAGCTGATGGAGAAACAAAAAGTTAAATATACATACGGTGTTCTTGAGCGTCAGTTTGAGAATTTATTTCACCGTGCTTCTGCCAAGGAAGGAATTACCGGAGAGAACCTTCTAAAGCTCCTTGAAGCGCGTTTAGATAATACTGTTTACCGTTTAGGCATTGCTCCTACAAGATCTGCTGCACGTCAGTTAGTTGGTCATAAACATATTACTGTTAACGGTGAAGTTGTAAATATTCCTTCGTACTCTCTACGAGCTGGTGATGTTGTTGCTGTTCGCGAACGTTCACAGTCGCTTGAAACCGTAACAAACTCAGTTGCCGGACGCAGAATCAATAAATATGCATGGTTAGAGTGGGATGTTAATAATTTTACAGGAAAATTCCTGAACTACCCAAGCCGCGATGAGATTCCTGAAAACATCAAGGAAAATCTGATCGTCGAGTTGTACTCTAAGTAATAATATATAACTGCCAGACCGGTTGTGTCTGGCAGTCTTTACAGTTTAAAAAAACTTAACTGAAAATAAATGGCAATTTTAGCATTCCAGAAACCTGATAAAGTTATCATGCAGAAATCTACGGATTTCGACGGTACGTTTGAATTTCGTCCGTTGGAACCTGGTTTCGGTGTTACCATAGGTAATGCTTTACGTCGTATTTTATTGTCTTCCCTCGAAGGTTATGCAATTACGTCTGTACGTTTCTCCGGGGTTTCTCACGAATTTTCAACCATAAAAGGTGTTGTTGAAGATGTTACTGAGATTATCCTGAATCTGAAGCAGGTGACATCACCAGATTCTCTAGCAACTTTACTGTGCTGAATCCTGATTTGGTTCTGTGTAATATGGAATCGAATGTCACTCTGGAGGTTGAACTAACAGTTGTTAAAGGCAGAGGTTATGTAGCCGCTGAAGAAAATAAGAATCCTGATGCAAACGTAGGAGTTATTGCGATTGATTCTATCTACACACCTATTAAGAACGTTAAATATACTATTGAGAACTATCGTGTAGAACAGAAGACTGACTACGAGAAACTTGTTCTTGATATTACGACAGATGGTTCTATTCACCCTGAAGATGCATTAAAAGAAGCTGCAAAGATTCTTATACATCACTTCCTGTTGTTTTCTGATGAAAATATCATGCTTGAAGCTCAGGCTAAAGAGGAAACTAAGGAGGTAGATGAAGAGATTCTTCATATGCGTAAGATCCTTAAGACTGAATTGGTTGATTTAGATCTTTCGGTTCGTGCCCTTAACTGCCTGAAAGCGGCAGATATTCGCACACTTGCTGATCTGGTTTCATACGATGTGGCAGATATGCTTAAATTCAGGAACTTCGGCAAGAAGTCATTAACTGAGATCCAGGATTTGGTGAAGTCAAAAGGTCTTTCTTTTGGCATGAACCTGTCTAAATATAAATTAGAAGAAGAATAAGCCTTGCCGAGAGGGCAGGGATAGAATAAAGAGTAAGCGACATGTTTATAATTCCTCCAACAAACCGGAACGGTATAAGCATGTAAAACAAAAGTAAAATGCGACACGGAAAGAAAATCAATCATTTAGGCCGTACTGACAGCCATCGTAAAGCGATGATGGCAAATATGGCTTCTTCGCTTATTAAACACAAGCGTATCACAACAACATTGGCTAAAGCTAAAGCTTTACGTACATATGTTGAACCTTTGATCACAAAGGCTAAGGATGATACAACTCATTCACGCAGAACTGTTTTTAGTTATCTTCAGGATAAGGAAGTAGTTACTGAGTTATTCCGCGACGTTGCAGCGAAAGTTGCTAACCGTCCAGGAGGTTATACCCGTATTATAAAGCTGGTTAACCGCTTTGGTGATAACGCAGAAATGGCACTTATTGAATTAGTAGACTATAATACTACTTACAAGGCTGAGGCTACTGCTCAACCTGAAAAGAAAACAACCCGCAGGCGTGGTTCTGGTAAAGCAAAAAAAGCAGAAACCGCTCCCGTTGCTGAAACAGAAGCTCCTGTTACAACAGAAGCTGAGCCTTCTGCTGAAGAGACTGCTCCTGAGACAGAACCTGCAAAAGGTGAAGATAAAGCAGAGTAATCGTCTTTATATCTTAAAAAAAAAGAAGCTGTTCGAAAGAGCAGCTTCTTTTTTTTTTAAGATATTCATTTGTTTACCAAAGCTTATCTGGATATGTACCGTTTTCTACCAGATCAGCAAGACTCTTCTGAACAATAGGTTTATCTTCCTTATAAGTTACTCCAAACCATTTCGATGATGTTGGAATTACTTTAAAGTTTGCCTGGCCGGTTTTAACAAGTTCTTCAGCCATTAAAGGAATGAAGAATTCGGCTTTAGGATTGTTTTCGTTTGCTTCAACGAAGCGGGTAAACATAGGCTTAGCCTGCTCAAAGATTGCAGGTGTAAAGCCCCAGAAATTCATTGACGCACGCGCATCTTCATGCAAAGGAGTAATGTTTCCATTATCTTCTTCAAAAACGATCTGCCCGTCTTTTGTATATACTTTTGTACGCTCATTGATCTCTTGCAGGTAGCCTTCGCTATTTACTCTGCAAATTCCGCGTGATACTGCACCGTACTCCGACAAAGTTTTATCTACTTCGTAACCCATTAGAGAATAGTTGTCGTCGCGTACTTCAGAGTTCAGGAAGTTGGCCATTTTTTGGAAAGCATCATATCCATAGAAGTCATCAGCGTTGATAACACAGAAAGGTTCGTTGATCTGTGCGCTCGCTTCAAGGACTGCGTGACCTGTGCCCCATGGTTTCTGCCTTTCGATATTTTTAGTAATACCATATTTTGAAAGGTCATAACTTTGGAAAACATAATCAATCTCAACCTTTCCCTTCAGTTTGGGCTCAAATATTGATTTAAAGCTGTCGAGAAATTCTTCACGGATTATGAAACTTACTTTGCCAAATCCAGCCCGAATCGCATCGTAGATTGAGTAATCAATAATAGTTTCGTTATTGGGACCAAATCCGTCAACTTGTTTCATGCTTCCATAGCGGCTGGCCATGCCTGCGGCTAGAATAAGTAATGTTGGTTTCATTCGGCTAAAATATAGATTATGGTATCAAGTATCAAGATATAAGTAAAGTATCAAGTATCAAGATATAAGTATCAAGATATTAAAACAACCGTGCAGGAATGTTAATGGTTTTATAAAACTAAACAGATCAGTATTAATTACTCGAAACCGCCTTTTTAAATTCTTTTATTGCTCTTTGTCGCGCAAACTGGTGATC
>DALYUO010000092.1:0-18411 GCA_031981225.1 Pararcticibacter sp. | reverse complement strand
ATACTGACATGATGCGGCACTGGTAAGGGTTTTATCAGACACTTGTCAGACAGTGTACCCATATTGGCCTCCCAGAGGTCCCCCTTCTTTTAGTACATTATTAAGGTTTATCGTAAATAAAACATACCTGATTAGCCAGTACAGGGGGAGAAATGTAGAATTTTTTATGTACCGCTTAATGAAAATTTATGCTTAGTCCACAACTTTACGGGTTGATCCGTATTTGCTGGCGCACGAGTCGACTGTAAACGAAAAGAGCCACTGAAAGTGGCTCTAGTTGTAGCGGGGAGCAGGATCGAACTGCCGACCTTAGGGTTATGAATCCTACGCTCTAACCATCTGAGCTACCCCTGAACGGGTTTAACAAGCCTTTCTGTACGCGATTTAACTAACTATTTGGCGCATCTGTTGGCGCATGTAAATATAAAAAACAATACTCACGTTATAACAACCCATCATCACCGAAACTGAAATACCCATCACTACAAACGATCAAGTGATCAAGTACTGATATCTCCAAGAGCTTACCTCCTTCTACCAGTTTCCTTGTAAGGTGTATGTCTGCCTGTGATGGTTTGAGATTTCCACTTGGGTGATTGTGCGAAAGTATTATCCCCGATGCTGAACTTTTCAATGCAGCAGCAAATATCAATTTTGGATCAGCAATTGTACCTGACATTCCACCAGAAGATACCTGGTAAATACCTAAAACTTTGTTAGCTCGGTTCAGCAACAACACCTTGAACTCTTCTATAAAACCTATTTTATCTAAGCTCCATGAATCTTTTAAAAGGTGATAAGCATCTAGTGACTGTGTGATTTTTGGTAGCTCTGAAGCCTTGTAAATGGGTCTGTAGGACAATTCGATTTCAGCAACTTTGAATGTACTTTCCATAATAACTTGTTGATTTAGTGAACAATGAATTAATTATGGTGCACAACCTAGCTTTGAACTGAACTAAGTAAAGGAGGAACGGAATAAATGGACATGTGAGTTCAGGTGGTGGGTTTATGCCGTAGTTCCTTTAAACGTGTTCAGGTCACAAGCTTAAATTTGCTGAGTGATTAATGATATTCATTATAGTTAAATAATAAGATCGTCTTGCGATAACTCCAACGAATAGTAAATATCTGAAGTTTGATCCACCTGCAAAACCCATCTAAATGCTGGATGAATTTCCCAGTCGTACCCGAAATCAACTAGGCTAGAAGAAAGATATCTATTCTCTTCGAAATATTTTCGATCGATTAAACCGTCCGCCGCTTTTTTTCTTGCTGTAATAAAGTTTATTTTGTAAAGGAATTGTGCCAAGTCGGTTGGCGTGGCTATTTTCCCATTGGTGTAAACGAATTTACCCCTTTCAATTATTGAGCTAATTTTCATTTTCAGCTCGTTAGTGTTATATAAAAATCCTTTTCTCTCCCTAAGCTGCTTCTTACTCGGTTTCATTCCTAATAGTAACCGTTCTATTTGAGGCAATTCCGATTTGTATTCGTTCACTGTATCTTGTATTCTCCCTTGGGAGTATTCTTCAAAAATCGCCTTGAAATTCTCCGTCTTAATCAAATTGAAGTTCTTATTATCTGCGTCACGAGCAGCAAGAGTGCATAACTTTACCAGATCTCTCGGTCGTTTTCTAATTAAAGACATTAGGACTCTGTACATCGGCGCATTTGACCATTTTCCATGATCAATAAATCTCGGTTCAAAAATACGATCAAGATGATAAGCGATCCCAGATTGCGGCATTGTCTTTAGAATATCAATATCAATCTCTTCTCTAAAGAACGACTTTATTCTTTTTATTAACAGAAGTAAAATTTCATGATTCTTCCAATTATGCCAAATAACGGATCCCTCGACTTTATCAGTCGATTCATCAGAAGTCCTTACTAAATAGTATACGTCAGTTCTTAACGCGATTTTAAAAAATAGTCCTTTATTTTCGTTGCTTAAATCCCTTATGGCATTTAATAGAGCAGATATCCTCGAAATATCTTCCTTTTTACTCTGCCAGCCACGATCCAAGTCGTCAATAAAAATGGATATTTTGTTGTTCGTAAGGAAGCTATCAATGACTTTTCGGTTTGCTGGCTGCAGATCTAAATTCTCACTAATTTTCTTTTTAAAAGTTTCTAAGAGGAACGCGGTTACTTGTCCACCCACATTTAGCACTCTTCTTTCGGTTCCCGTATCAGAATTCAAACCTACTTCTTCTATTGCCTTTTTTGCTATAATTGACAGTAAACCCATTTTCCACTCTCTGATAATTTGCAGGAATTGGTCATTTTGTTGCCCAAGGTCGGCTATATCATCAGGTTTTATTAAAATCGCTAAACGGGAATTAGCTTTATGTTCAGCAATTAACATTTGAAAAATCGCCGATTTCCCAATTCCTTTATGTCCTACCAATATTCTTAAAGGCAGGTCAGACGCAACTTTTTCGTGCGTTTTGCTTTTTATATAGTAGGACTGAAGCCTATTAAAATCCTCGTCTTCAGCAGCCTCGTTACCGAATAGGCGTTGAATGTTTTCTTCTGTAAAATTTACAGTCATATTTGGTCAATTAATTCTGTCTATGTATTGAGGTATAAAGTTATTAATTTTTATAGACAAAAGTTCGCTTATGTCTTTAACCTACATAATGACGAAACCGTCGCGAATTGAGCAAAACATCTGAGCAGAGGGAGTACGAAGTACGACTGCTCAGTATGTCTCACAAAGAACTGGCGCATGCTTTTGATGCTGTAGGTAGTGTATTGGGTATTACAAAAGCTGTGACAGTTATGATGTGTTTTGCGATCAGCAGGTGAGCCTAACAATAGCAACGGGGAGATTTTCTGTGAATGAAACGAAGTGTAATGACAGAAAAGATCTGGCAGTTGCTGTGAAGAACGACTTTGCTCAAGGCAAATAGAATGACAGGTTGCGAAGTGTGAGGTAAAGTTCTGCACATTTTCTTGTGCGGTGGTCTATAGAGTATAGCCTTTTAAAGGATAATGTGCGGACTTGTGCGGTGAGAGCATGTAGAGTTTAATGGGTGTGAAACACTAATTAAACGAGACTTCACCTGGCGTTCTATTATGCAAGAGCTTACGAGTTCGTAACGCCTTGTTTCCTGTCGGGTAGTGGGTAAAGGCCAAAGATTGCGGCAGAAACTGAATGAATACCACTGTACGAACAACTACTGCTCAGTGAAAGACCAAACCGTGTCTTATCCCTCGTTAAGCCGCAATCTGAGGGTAAGGCATGGGTTGGGATTGTATTAAAACCATTTCGTAAATTAGTGGAGTAATAACTAATATTGAAACTATATGGAAACAATTTCTATTATTGCTATCGTTCTTGGTCCTATTCTCGCTGTTCAAGTCGAAAAACTACTTAGCAGAATAAATGAAAGAAAGAGAAGTCGAGAACAAATATTTAAAACTTTAATGGCAACTCGAGGATCAACTTTATCACTCGATCATGTGTCAGCCTTAAACCGAATAGATTTAGAGTTCTCAAACACGAAAAAAAGGTATAAACGCGTATTAAGCGCTTGGAAAAGCTATTTCGACCATCTATCAAATCACGATAAACAAGAAACTAATAGCCTGATATGGGCTAATGACAACAATAAATTACTTGTTGAGTTATTATATGAAATGGGGAAATCTTTAAAATACGATTTTGATCGTGCGCTAATCTCTCGCAATATCTATTCTCCAGTCGGTCATATACAAGTAGAAAAAGAATTACAAGAAATAAGAATCTTGCTGCTTTCAATCTTGAAAGGAGAAAAATCTTTTCCAATGGAAATAGTAAATACTGCTGATATTAACGAACACAGCGCGGAACAGGTTGAAAATCAAGTAAAGCTGCAAGAACTCATGATTGACTATTATACCAACAATAAACCATGGCGGGTCATAATTGAAAAGGAACCAAACGTTTGAGGTAAATCATACAATACACATAATAGTTTGATTAATTATCAGTTACTGTAGACAACCGTTCAGACTTAAATCGTATATTGGCTTATAGCATGAGCGTAATCTAAGGCTACTAAAGCAGGATTTTCACCTTCTAATAGTACTTGGTTTAAATATCTTCTTGCCCTACCACCATCCTTTACACATCTGAAATACCAATCGAACATGCTAGCTCTATAAAAGGTAATTAACGATCTATGTATTTCCACATGCCTGTTCTCATAGTTAAGATTAAGCTGAGGATCAAGTGAGTATGTATTAATCCGATTGGTAAACTCAGCTACTGTTGCTAACATGTTATCCTCTATGGGAAAAGACGTTACCCTGGCAGCAAAATCGATCCTCTCCTGATTAATCACGGTTATTAAAATCTGATAAGGAGCGTTCTCAAACACAAAGTGTGCTTTGAACTGTGGACGAGAAACGTTATCAGACATACTAAACCGATAATCTCTATTCTGTAAATAGCTGGTAATCTCAGATTTTATCTCTTGATACGGGTCATGTACTGCAAGGTTTGCTTGTTCCTGCTCTTTCGCTTTTTTCTTCTCTTTTCTACTTACGAAGTAGGCAACGACAAAGATCAGAGCAATAAGATATGCCATTGGTAATTTTGAATCAATGTCCATCATATTATTAGTAGTTAAAGGTTTAGTACGGGAACGGTAATGAAACCGTCTATATGCATAGCTCTGATTAGGTTCATATCATTTATAAAGTTAAAAGAGAAAAGGGCAGTCCATCACTGCCCTTCTAAATGTTAATTGTCTTTTACAAACCGGATCGATCTTCTTTCAGCTGGAAACGTTGTTGATCCATCACCATATGCGGAGGTGTTATATATCGATCCTCTTAATCCTGCTGGTTCATCACTTCTGTCATAGCTATCTGTTGAAACTTCAAAAAGCAAAGGATAGTCCAGGTATGTTGTTGGTGTCTCAGGGACTTTCACGGTTGAAGAAGTCCAGAATGATGCAAGAACACCTTTATCAGAGAACTCATTCGATGTACGAGTAGCAAAAGCATAACCAGTCGGAACAAGGTTCAATCCTGTTGAGTTCGTTCCAGTCAATGCAGTGTTGGTCCAGCCCGTTGTAGACATCAGTTTCTTGGAAGATGTTTCGTCTGTATAGATGTCTGTTCCATCTAATTTTGTTCCAACTGTAGCTAATAACGTCTTCACGTCTGCTTCTGTCGGTACTCTCCATCCTGCGGGTAAGGTGGTCAGGGCTTTTAACTCCGTATAAGTATAAAGTTTACCTACAGCAGGGTCATTAGCTCCGTTATTGTAATTCATACCACCATCGCCATTGTAATTGACCGTGGTCCAGGTTTGGGTACCGATCTTCACAGTGGGATAAGTGGTTCCATTGATCGTTATTGATTCATCTTTCTTGTCATCGTCATTTTTAGAACATGCACTGAAGATCAGCATTACGGATAGGGTTAGGAATAAAATCTGTTTCATTGGATTATTTATATTAAAATATGTATTGCTAAAATCTCTTAGCCGTAATAGTTCCTCGGGCCATTCTCCTTTGGCGAATATTCTCCTGAATCGTTATCGTGAATTCAGCTGAAGTAACTACAGATAAAGTGGTATTGATAGTGAGAGAGTGGGTTTCAGTTTCTGTCTCCGTATCTTTAATTATCTTACTATAAGATCCAGGAGAAACCTGTTTCAAAATTTCCTCCTGCAGATTTCCTATCTTTACAATAACTGAATTATCATAAACTTTAAGAACCATCGTTTTACCTAGTGATTTTTTTGCCAATGATTGATAAAGGCGATCCAAATTTGCATCAACACCTGTAACCTTTAAGGTTTGGGAAAATGCTGTGACTCCAAAAGAGATGAAAAAAATGATAATGGCTATAACTTTAATTTTCATTGTGATTAACCGAATAGTTCCGGTTTCGGTGGTTTAGTAAACACGATAGCGTGGAACTGAACTTATTTGCGCCTTAGAGGTTCGGGAAAACCCACACAACAACAAACAAGTCAGCCCACGCTATTGCGTAGGCGTTGACTCATTCGTCCTCGTTGTGTTAAAAATTTCCCGATTTCTAAGACAAGAACAAAAAGCTTAACGCTATATATCTTATACGTAATTGAATCTATATTTTTTCTTTCTGGTTGTTACCTCCGCTTTGTTTCTTGCGAATTTATTAAGAAAGAAATAATCTAAAGAACATAGATGTACTTTTTATCCTGGTATCCCATAACGTTCTTATAAAAGTCTGGGTAATAGGTCTTAATTGTCTGTTCATGGATCATTGTCACGATACCACCTTCATTTAACAGCTTGGTTAGTTCCTCTTCAAACGGACAGTTCCAAAAGTAGTAATCGATCCAGGTGATAGATGAATAATCACACCGGAGTTGAAAGAAGAAGGTAGGAGTAATAAAGGTGTGCATCAGATCGAGATTACCCCGGTTCATCGTATGATCCTGTTCGTAGACTGTTCTGTCTGTGGGGTCAGGTAGTCCGGAATAAAGCTTTCTTGCAACACCAAGTATCCGGAGATAAACGAGTTCTGCTGCTTCTAGCCGTAGCTTTTCAACAACTGATCCTGCTTTCTTCAGTCTGACGTGGTTCTTATTGAGTATCCCTTTATAGGATACTGTAGCAGGAGTATCGTTCTCCTGCTTTAATCTGATTTCTAACATAGTGTTTAATTTGTTCCTGTAAGCCAACATCTGTTGGATGCATTTTCTAACCACGGTGTCACCCACCATGGACCTAAGTAAGTAACTACTGCAAAGTCTCTGGAATATGGTTCTTCAAGGTCACAGTGCAGACCTTTCTCCTGAAGGAATGAAAGATATTCCCATAACTGATTGAGCGTGACGAATCTTGCTGATACCAGATTTTCATCTTCAGAGCAACCACCGTTGACGAGATCAACGATAAAGCCTTCAATGCCTTTTGGATACTTCTCTTCCAGGATCGTCTTGGGTATGACAACCGCATAAAATTCAAAAAAAATCATAATGAAATGGAGTTATTGGTGTGTGATAAGGTGATGAAACGAAGTTTTTGACAGGTTGAGAGTTATTCAGAGCGTATTTCCTTTTAAAAAGTCAGGTGGAAATGCATCTCTTACCTATTAAAAGGTAACAAGTCCTGAGTGCTCAGGCACTAATCATAGTAAGGTTTGTGCAGGATCGGAAAGGTTTTTCGAAGAAGTGGGTTTTCTGCTTTTGGAAGTAACTCTCAGGTGAAAAAGACAGATAGTATTTCGTTTAACCAGATTCTTTGTGCGGGGGTGAGATCCAAGCGCCCTGTCCGCTTAAAATACACACTACACTTTCTCCACCATTATCAGATTGCTTCAATGTTACTGTCATGCTTCAGTTCATCTCTGAACTAGAGAAACGGAGGTATCACAGCCTACCGATCACTTCAGATTATTACCGAATAAAAACAGGAATTGCTCTATATTCTCAGCTGGAACATTGAGAGTCGAAGACAATTGATCGAACACTTTGATATATTTAGGATAGTACTCAAAAGCATTGATCCTCTGTATTCCACATAGGTCCTGAAGATCATCAAACTTATTACAAGTAAAGACATCGATAAGTCGCTGATCCAGGATCAAACAAGGTACACCATCAATCCTGTAATTAGAAAAATACAATATTTTACTGAGGGTTGATGGTCCTAATCCTCCTATTTCGGTTTTTACTTTGGATACCAATTCTACATATTCCTGTGTTGAAATATTGCTATTGACTTTCAATGCAGCTTCGAGAACGGAAATACCGGATACGATCTTTTCAAAGTTTCTACCTCGCATTCCTCTTGGATACCCCCAGTATATCGTTTTAATAATCAGTTCTCTTATATTGCCTTGAGAACTAAAGAGATCGTCTCTACTTAGCTGTAGTTCTTCACCTTGGAAAATTCTATTATTAAGAGTGGTTAACCACTCTGCATGTGACATCTTATCTTCTTTCCAAGTACTTCTTTTAGTTGTAAAGCATTGTCGCTTTACGGGGAGGGATTGAATTAAAAATCGGTATTGTGACAGATTCATGAACATATTTGTTTGGCTAAAGTTAATTAGATAAGCTCAAACCTGACTGTGTGAATCGAAAAGTGAATTTTATTCCTCTATCACTTCCTGTTTTTTTGTAACATCCCCATATAAATACAGATTTTCATAGTCTGATAGAGGCAATATCAATATAGCCATATAGGTAAGAGTGGGGATATAATGTCGTTAACTCCGGTTGTTAAGAACTGATGTATTCGTTTTTCCCCAAATAATCATCTTTTTTCACTTCACCCTATAAGGTAGTTTTTGACAATTTTAAGGAATTTTGTGGATGGAGGGTGGTAGCCGAGCTTACTGTAGTGATTTTCTGCAAAAGGTGGGTTTTAGGGTTAAAAATCTGCAAAAGCCGGTAGTTGACCTCTTTTTCTGCAAAACCAGTACTTTATACAGACAGTCTTACGTTTTAAAAGGTTAGGCTGAGACTTTCACTTTCAGATAATTGATGAATGCAGAACAGGTGACTAACATGAATTTTGCATCTTCAAAACGTATTTCTGCTTGATCCTCTAACATAGCATGTCTTATACCACCTGCGTCACTTGTATAACCGTAAAGAGATTTGAAAGCAGATTTCAGAGATCCATGTAATTCAAACTTCTTTTCAATTACAGCTAATGCGGGGCCAAGAGTTGCTTTACTATCCTCCGTTACTATTTTACAGAAGGATTCAACAGCAGAGATAGATTCTTTAATCGAGTTTCTATAATCCGGATTCTTTCTGTCAGACAGAAACTCCAATGCTGTTCTTAGATGTTCATTGACAGACTTATAAGGGTCAGAGTTATCTATAGCTTCTTCTATAGCAACTATCTCTTCTTCTGAAGAGATTTGAACAATACAGCCTTCCACGATTCGATACCCGGACATCTCTCTTTTCATAATCGAATTACAAGTAGAAGTGAAACCTAAATGAAATCCATCGGCAATTTTGGATATTACCTCAATCAAGTCGTATTTTTCAGCCCAATCACTCTTAAAAAAATACCATTCCTCTATATGCTTTATAGTTTCTTCCGATCCAAAGAAGTGATCTACACGCATTTTAAAAAAGTCTTTCCAAATCCATTTACAGACTTTCGCCCTTGGAGACAGTTTCGCCCCAAGTTCTTTGTGTGTGCTAAACGTTCGAAAAAAATCTTCAAGAATAGCGTTCCAAAGACCATTCTGTAAGTCTTTATCAATTGTGTCTATCTGTAAAATTGTTTTAATAGGTTTTCTGCCAATTCTTTCTGAAAAACGCATGTGCCGGATATAAGCTTGTAAAGGTAATACTAAGAAGAGTCTTTTAAAAGAAGCCAATTCGTGATAAAAAATCCAGGAAAGTCATTAAACACGTTAGCCTTTTAAAAGGTTAGGAAAAGACACCCGATGCCACTTCCACCCTCACTTCTTAAAAGGTAAAAAGGATAGATCGTTTTTAAATAAAAAACCTGCACAAGGCAGATTAATAACCGCCTCTATCACTTTCGAGTTTTTTGTAATGCCCTTATATAAATACAAATTTTCATAATCTGACAGAGTTAATATCGATCTATCCTTAAGGGAAATTGTCAATATAGGTGACTCTATCAGATTTTAATTTTTTGTTTTTTCCCTATATATATACAATAATTGATCAATTGATAGCGTAATGGAATCTTGGTCAGCAACACATAATCAATCAATTAATTTCATCTCAAGCTGATATCCTTCTATATAATAGCCATATTTCTCTTTACCATCGGTATCTTTTCTCTTACTACCCTTAATAATGAAAAAGCCAGAATCTGCAAGTTGATTTGGTTGTGCTTTCTTTACCTTCTTGTTTGATTTATCCTTGATTTCTAAGTCCTTATAAAGATTCTGAAGCTTTTCTTCTATCTGATAATTGAAATACCATTGATGGTTAAACTCACGCTTTAAAAGGTGAAGGAGCTTGGTATGCTTATCTGTATTCTCCCTCTGGATCACCATCTTTTCTACTTCTTTAACTTTGTAGTCTAAACTGCTTAATTCATCTGGAGAAAGGAGCTTCCATGCTTTATAAGCAAGGGGGTTTCTTTTCTCAATCTGTTGCTCAATAGGAGTACTTCCTATGAAAAATATACTTTGTCCTTTGTCCTTGAGACGATCGAGGGTGTCGATATCTTCTTTAAGAATATATCTTTTCGATTTACGGCTAAGGGTGGTTTTAGAATCAAGCTTCATGTAAGACGTCTGCATCTCTACCTCGAAGTAGGCTTTCTCCCAGTCTTCTTTTATGAAATCGATGTGGTTGTAAATCTCGTTATTTGAAGCTTCGTTTATCTGTTGATCCAGAAGGTTGGGGTGAATAGTGGCAATTTTTGTAACATCGTTTACATGTGAGAAAAGCTTTAACCTTGGATTTTCAGTGAATTTCCCAGTCTTCTGTCTATTTACAAACTCATTATGCTGTTGAATTAATAAGTCCGCATCTACTCTGTAATTCTCCTTTATCTCTTCTAAGGATCTCTTTGATGCTTTTCCTAAATAATTAGTGATGTGGATTATCTGATAAGGCTTATCACGTAACCGACCTACAGCCTGCTTTCCTTTACTACCTACACCGATTTTGGTATGAGGCTTATAGACATTTGTTACAAGTACAGCAGCAGCATCTTTATCATAAAGGTCCCATCCTTCAAAGTATTTACAGGTGTAAAAGTTGAGTTTGCTGTAAGTCGTGTTACTGGGTACATCTTTAAAGAACTTACCTATTCCGGCATCTTCTAATTTCCTGATGTTTAATCTGTCCTTATCATCAGCACAAAATATACTACAGTCTTCTAACTTAGCCCTTAGTACTGCGTCTTTAATTTCGGTAACAGAATTATAGAAAATGTGTATGTTACCTGGAAACTCGTGAGCATTCTGTATAAGGTAATTTAACGTACCAACTACATTCGATGCATTTACCAGGGTAACTTTCCCTAATTTCTGTTTTCCAAAAGTTATCTTATGTAGTTCTAACTGAGAGAATCTCGGATCAGAAAAATAATAAGGTGTCGCCGAGATTATTGACTTGTTCTGAAATTGCCAGAAGTAATCAAAAGGAGCTAGAATATCTTTCCTGTATGCTTCACTGATAAAAGTATGAGCTTCATCAAGTAATAGAAACCAACTTTGGTATAGCTCCTCAAGTCTTCCCACCTTTTCACAGGCATATATAATCTTTCGTATGCCTTCAGGTGTAGTCATGATTTTAAGAGCATTGTGTTTAATCTTCATGATGTCTACAACCTC
This sequence comes from Pararcticibacter sp., assembly GCA_031981225.1. GTDB lineage: Bacteria > Bacteroidota > Bacteroidia > Sphingobacteriales > Sphingobacteriaceae > Arcticibacter. The sequence continues at coordinate 7,128 of DALYUO010000092.1, read as the reverse complement.
TGATTTCCTGACCTTTCCCCAAACACCCTCGAGAGTAGGTAGAACGCCGTCAATCTCTTGAAGATTATTAAGCTTATCTTCGATGATACTGATATTGGGAACAACTATTATACTACATCTCTTTTGATTGTAAAGTTCGCTATGCGTACCCCCTATAGCACATCTGCCTTTGTCTATAAAGGCATTAACCGGTAATCCGTTGTTAAAAATTTCTGAGATTCTATTAGATTTCTCTACTGTATATTGATTTGTAATCTTGAACATAGTATTGAAGAATAAAAAAAGGGTGTGGAGTGATCCACACCCTTAACAAATTGACTAACTATTCCTTGCTTCTTCTATTAGTTCTTCAAGCGTAACGTTGATGGTAATCGAACCCTCTAATAGGTCCTCTAAGATCGACGCCCATGGATTCGTTTGGACTAATTTCGCACCGTCAGTGTGTTTTGACGGAAGCAAGAACGTTACATACTTATATGGTACCCCGCCCTTGTCAACTCGCAACGTTGAAGTCTGAATGATCCTGCATCCTGATTTTGCAAGTTCAAGAAACTTTTTTACTTGGGATACATCTTCGACTCTAGACGATTCTCCCCATGCAAGGAACTCATGCTTTTCGCAATACCCCCCATCTTCTTTACCAAAGAAAGTGAGAGCGGTTAGTAATTGATTTTGACGAACGGTTGCTTCGTCAGTTTTTAATAAAAATGGATTTACGACCATTTGATTTAATATTTATTGTTTAAAATCCCGTTATCGGTCAACGGGTTTGACCATTGTCGTTGACTTTATTTATGTTCGTCTCTGACAACAGGACAAAGGTTCGCCGGGGAAATTCTGAGTAGAAAGAGAATAAGGGATAAGGCTTAAACAACGTCTAACTCGTTGTTTTACAGAGAGAAAAAATGAAAATAAATTTAGAGGGTAATTAAACGCTTAAAGTAAATTTCCCCGAAATTTTTCAGCATCTTTCATCATCATCCTAACCGACTCAGGTTTAATACCTTCTCTTATGTAGAATGTATATAGATCGCTATATTCGGTCGGAATCTGTTCTTTAAAGGTCTTTGTATAGGCCTTGGTCAAAGCAAAGTATTTGAACAGGAAGTTGGCAGTGTGTGACTTTTTTTCAATGAGTCCGTTCTCTTTTAGATAATCACTTATTAAGATACCTACCTTCATCAGTGAGATCTCCTGACTGATAGAGCGCTTTTTATAACTATTGTAGATCTTCTTAAGGTCTCCAAGGTTAGCGTTATCTGCTGTTAGCTGTTGATAGAACTGTGTATTGTTATCCTTATGCGCTTTCAACATCTCATTGACGGTATGCTCGAAAAGAATGCTCTGATAATATGATGGTACAGCTATATGAGATACTGTTTCTCCAGAGAAAGTCTTTATATCTTTATTCTGATCACTCCCCAGGGTAAACTTCAGGTTAGGAGGAAGAAGGATTGGAAGATCGTAAATAAGGAATTGATAATATCTGACAATGTCATCAGGTCTCTTTGTGGCTGGAATCGTATAAATGATCTCCTCTTTTGATAAGGTCTTCAACAGATATTTCCTAACGAAGATATGTCCCAGGGTTTCTTCATCGAAGATACATTGATACTCATCATTCTTTACCATTGCATTATAATGAGCTTGACAGGTAGCTACTATATCCAAAATGAAGCGGGCATAGTCAAGTAACCGATTGTGAAGGTTGTTTTTAAGGCTTTGTGCTTCAAAATCCTGGTTTAGAAAAATGATACAGTATAAAAGATTGGCTTTGTGTTCGTGTCCGATGTTGTACTCCTGCAGTATCTTATCGAACTCTTCATTAAATGAGGTTATATCCTCTTCAGTACGAAATTGGGTACCGTTCTTTCCACCGAATACAAACTCCTGGGTATCTGCCTTGTTCTGCCAGAGATAATCTGATAGGTCTTTGCTTAAGCCTTGTGATGACTGAGGATGTGCATAAATCCATTTAAGAAAGTCTTTAGAGATGGTGTATACCTGACTGTAGTATTGATCTGTATCCATTACTGAGAACCTAACCTTTTAAAAGGCCAAAGATATACACAGCAGGATAGATTTACCCTGCTGTAATTAAGAATTAAAGATCTGGAAGAACGTCCTTCAAGTAGTCTTGGTGGAATTCTCCCAACCCTCGCAAGTATTTGATGGTCACTGTTATTGAAGTATGTCCGAGTAAGTTTTGTATCAAATAAACGTCCTTAGTTTTCCTGTATACATTTACTGCTCCACTGTGTCTGAAAGAATACAGTGTTTGATTCTCGTGAATAAGACCCATTTCTATAAGTCTTTTCTTTGCTCTTGACCACTGGGTTCTAAAATAGTCATTATTCAACTGCTTGCCAGAACCGGTAAAGATATAATCAGAAGCGTCTTCACATTGTTCTATGAAAAGAAGTAAGTCCCTGTAAATATAATCCGGGATCGGCATTACCCTTACCTTCTTCCCTTTGTTTTCTTCGCCGGATAGATATATCCTCTGTTCATTAATATTCCGCTTTTGTAGTAACCGACTTTCTTCATGAGGTCGAAGGAAACAGCCATATGCCAATAGCGCAACCATATGAAGCTTCGGATAATTCTGTCTAAGGAAAACAAGTATTTTCTTCATCTCCTCCTTTGAATAGACGGCGTGAAGCTTCTCAACGCATTTCTTTCTTTCGGTTTTTATTATAGTTCCGGGTAGTAACACGTTCAGTGTTTGTCGTTTGTTCATGTAGTTTCTATTTGAGCTACTGAACTTCTTGAGGAATTCTAAAATTCTATCTTTTCCCAACTCGTCTATCGGTCTTCTCTTCTCTACAGTTGTAAGAAATTCAAGAAGCTTTTTTGCCAGTCTTTCCAGATCTCCTTTATATGTTCTACTGTATTCACCAGACAACTTGGAAGTCAAAACATCCTGAATGCTTTCTTCCAGGCTCTTTTCCAATTTAATATTAGTATCCTTACTGACGGTAAGTGGGTTCCAGCCCTTCTCCAGAGCTTTCTCAAACTCGTACTTGAGCTTCTTCAACAGTTTCAGTTTATCAGACTGGGAGCTGGCTTTGTTGGGAAAGATTGATAAGGAGAGCTTATTTCCGTTGTACTCTCTTTGACGTATGCCATCAAAGTAATATTCAACATAGGCTCGTCCGGTGATTGATTTAATTTCGACTTGAGTGTTCATTTGGCGCATTTGCTGGCGCACGAGTCGACTGTAAACGAAAAGAGCCACTGAAAGTGGCTCTAGTTGTAGCGGGGAGCAGGATCGAACTGCCGACCTTAGGGTTATGAATCCTACGCTCTAACCATCTGAGCTACCCCGCCGGATTAAAGGTTTTTAAACCCCTTTGAAAATTGAGTTGCAAATATAGTTTAAATTACTTTTCTTTAGAAATTAAATCTAAAAAAACACTGCGATACGTTATATAACAACCACGAATGTCTGAGAAAAAGAAGTTTACATTAGAATACGAAGTTAATTCATCTCCTAAAATATTGTTTGGTTTTTTAAACGAACCAAACGGACTATCGCAATGGTTCGCAGATGAAGTTTGGTATAAAGATCAGATATACACCTTTATCTGGGATGGAGAAGAACACAAAGCGAAACTTCTGGCAGCCAAAGACAACAAGCTCGTACGGTTTAAGTGGATTGACGATGAGCCGCAGTGTTATTTCGAAATGGAGATCCTTCAGGACGAGCTTACAAATGACGTTGCCCTCTCTATAACCGACTTCGCCCCTCAGGAGGCGCTTGAAGAAAGAAGACTTATCTGGGACAATCAAATTCAGTATTTAATTCGGGTATTAGGGGTATAAGCAGATAAATCCCTACTTTTGGGATGTGAAGAAAGTTTATCTGCTAATAATTCAGGCTTTTATCAGGCCTTTCATTGTGACCTTTTTCATAGTCATGTTTGTGTTGCTGATGCTATTTTTATTTAAATACATCGACGACCTCATAGGAAAAGGCTTTGAATGGTATGTTATTCTTCAGTTACTGTGGTATGCTTCTGCCACGAATGTTGCTATGGCCCTGCCTTTAGCAATGCTCCTCTCCTCTATCATGACATTCGGGAACCTGGGCGAAAATTATGAGCTGGTAGCCATAAAATCGGCGGGGATCTCTCTTCAAAAAGCAATGATGCCCCTGGTAATCCTGGTATCAATATTAAGTGTGGGCGCTTTCATGTTCTCCGATTATATGCTGCCCGTTGCCAACCTCAAAATGGGATCGCTGCTCTATGACGTAAGAAACCAGAAAGCTGCATTTCTAATTGAGGAAGGAATATTCAACAACAGCATTCAGGGCTATTCAATAAGGGTACAAAAGAAAGATCCCGACGGGCGGACACTTCATAATGTATTGATCTACGACCAGCAAAGCTCGAACGGGAATATATCAACTATCATGGCCAAAGAAGGCTTGATGTACAAGATTGATAACGACCAAACTCTCGTTTTGCTACTCAAGGACGGCGTGCGATACGAGGAAACACAGGGGGATAAAGGATATAATCCACGGCAGCGTTTCCGTCGGTTCAGGTTTAAGCAGACCGAACAAAAGTTTGATCTTTCAGGCTTTAAGATGCAGCGAACAGACGAGAACCTGTTTAAAACAAACTATGCCATGTTAAACCTCCGTCAGTTGAAGTACTACCGTGATTCAGCAATAACGAAAGCCGACAGTGCAACCAAAGCAATAATGGATTATCTGGCTCCGTCTTATAGAATATATGCCTACCGCGTGCCGGCAGTTCCCGGGGCTGCAAAAGTGCAGCCTAAGAAAATTCTAAATTATAAAAACCGGATAACGGAAATTATCCCCGAAAAAGACAAAACTTCTGCCATAAGTTATGCCGTGAGCGAAGCCCGTTCAATCGCCGAAACACTTAGCAGCAGAAGTGAAGAGTATAAACTATACCAGAAAAGTATAAGGCGGTATATCATCGAGTATAACAGGAAATTCACTTTATCTGTGTCCTGCCTGATATTGTTTTCTATCGGGGCACCACTGGGGGCAATCATACGTAAAGGGGGTTTGGGACTGCCTGTCGTTATGTCGATTATTTTTTTCCTTATATATCATATCATTTCAACGATCGGCGAAAAGTCGGCTAAAGAAGGTACAATATCTCCTGTAGCCGGAATGTGGGTCGCTATTGTGGTACTTGCGCCACTCGGTGCATTTTTAACATACAAAGCAGCGAGCGACTCCGCATTATTTGATATCGACTACTACAAGCAGATGCTTCAAAAATTCATTGGAAGGTTTATAAAGAAGAAATCCGGGCTTCCCAAAAAATAAGCCGTCCCGCCTGGCTCTGTGTATTGGTCCAGTACCCCGGTAATAGCCGTATTAAGCCCGGGTAAAACAAGTATTTATACTTGGTGTTGTAATCAAATAATCACGCATATTTGAATTATTAAACGTGGACGCCGTTGATAAAAATACTATTAGTAGAAGACCATAATATTGTAAGGAACGGCCTCAGGTCGCTATTGGAGAGTCAATCCGGCATACAAGTCGTAGATGAAGCATCAAACGGAAAGGAAGCGCTTCAGAAAGTAATGGATGGCCAGACGCCCGACATTGTTCTTACAGATATTAACATGCCTGAACTCGATGGGATCGGCCTGCTGGAAAAACTACATGAGTTCTATCCCGACATAAGGGTGATCATACTCTCTATGCTCGAACATGAAAAATATGTTCTGAAAGCAATGAATTCGGGTGCGGCGGGATACCTTCTGAAAAGCTCATCACATCTGGAACTGATCTTTGCCATTCAGCACGTAATGGCCGGCAACTATTATATCTGCTCGGAAATATCGTTAAAAATACTCAGCATAATTCCTCTTTATCCTCAGAATACAGAAGAAGATACACGAGCGGCAGGCTCTCTTTCAAAAAGAGAACGAGAAATCCTGACCTTAATTGCCGAAGGCTACACCAATTCCGAAATCGCCGAGATGCTTTTCACCAGCAGGCGCACAGTAGAAGGCCACAGACAAAATCTCATAGAAAAAACAAGGGCCCGGAATACTGCTGCTTTAATCCGGTTTGCAGTAAAAAACGGAATCATAAGTTAAGACAGCACGTATTTAGCGTATTTTCAACCAGCATATTGGGTATTAGTACTCTTTGATATATGGCAGATTTTTTATATTTTTGTAATCTACCTCATTGACTATGAAAACATTACTAAGACCCTACTTACTCGATTTTTTAAAAAAACAAGGCTATAAGTACTTCCTTTCAAAGAAAGCGTCGGAAACAACAGGGCCTGCTCCAGGAAATATTGTTCTGATCCCGGTTGCTCAAAGACCTGCTATATTGAAACCCTGCATCGGATTTGAAGGCTGCTTCCATATAGCCAACAAAACCAATGGATGGAACCTTCTGGCTAGAGAAAATAAAATATGTGTTCTTTTGGATCGCGATGATATCCTGCACCTTAAGAAATATTTATTAAAATTCTTTTAACCAGAAAGAGAGTTTCGCATGGTAATAAATCTACTCTAAAGAAATGGCAAAAAGAATCCTGATTCTTGATGACGATAAAGCCGTGCTGGAAGCACTGGAAGCTGCACTCGAATATGCAAATTTCGACGTTAAAACTGCGAGAGAATCAGATGATATCTTTAAGGACATCGAGGAGTTTAATCCCGATCTCGTATTAATTGATTATCTCCTGCGTGGAATAAATGGTGGCGAGCTTTGCCATCAGATCAAAAGTAATTCCAGGACGGCACAGCTCCCTGTGATCCTGATATCAGCCTATCCGCGCGTTCTTCTATCTCATCCCGGCTGACAGGCCCGTTAGCCTTTCTAATTCATAAGTTTTGTTTTTTTAAGCCCTCTCTCCTCCCGAGACCTTCGTTTCAAAGAAACAGGTCTCGGAGAAACCTTATTCTTCTGCGATGGACCGGGAAGCGGAGTGATTCCCCTATCTGCTATGCGGAGAATAGAATTAATAAGCATTTTTTCATATTTTTGCAACAAAATAAGGCATTTTGACCTTCTGATCTTCAGCTTAAGCTATGAAATCGGGAAGAGCCAATCTGAGAAGTCAGAATTTAAATAGGACTAAAGAATAATGCAGGATAAAATCAATCAGT
>DALYUO010000091.1:15954-18428 GCA_031981225.1 Pararcticibacter sp. | reverse complement strand
GGTGTGCACTGGTGTCGATCATTGAATAATCACTCATCTTTAAGTATTCCTGAGCACTAAAAATGCTTGTACTGTCTTTTATCCCTATATCAACATTTCCCGTCGACGAGCTTAGGTTAACAAATCTGATCTTCGCACGGTTTAATGAATCGGGGGCAGATAGGTCATCCCTAATCAGCAGTAATTGGGGAGCGGAGGAGGGCCCGGCAATAAAACAACTATAATATCTCTCCGGATCCAGGGAAGCACTTATCTGAGCAATGGGTGCAGCGGTACCATCCCCTGCGGAAACACTGACGCTGTCAAGGCCAACAGTTCCGGTACGAAGCCTGTTATTATCAATTAAAAAATCTACCCCGCTTTGCGACGGACTATACGAATTAAAAAACTTAACGTATGATCTCTGCGGACGGGACTCGTCATCGCCTTCAACGCAGGCTGACAACAGAAAGACAATAGGTAGCAGCGTAATGAAGGCGGCCAAACTGTCAATCAGTTTCAATGACCCGATTTTTAGCCATATGTATTTCATCGATGTAAAATTATTAAAATACACTGCAATAGTATAATTATTTCTTTCTAAGAGGCGGAATGCAGAAGGTCCCCTGTTGCAAAATAAAAAAAGAGGCATATCCTTAAAAATGCCTCTTTTTATTTATAGTTATACGGAATCTTATTTTGCAGCTTCTGTATGGTCTACCCTTCCAATACCCAGCGCCTTAGTACCTGTTCCGTTTTTAACTCCCCTCAGGTAAAGAGAGTATGAACTTCCTTGTACCGGCGTAAAAGTATATGTTGCAAGAGGATTGGTAGTGGTACCAGTCTCATATACATTCACTTCTGTCGCGCCAGCTGTATATCCTTTAAAAACGGGATTGGCCTGACCTTCAGCGCCATGAAATTTTACATTAGTGAGCTTTTCAGTTGAGGTACTAAATACAACATCGACTGCACCTGCGCTCTTACTTGCATTAACAAAACGAATCGCAGCATTACCCGTGGCTGGTGTTATCATCACATCTTCCACAACAAAAGAGGAATCTCCTTTTCCAGCCACATAGACTGAATAAGACTTATCACCCATTGGAACACGACCCCCTGTTATTGCGGTGGTAGTATTGGCTGCGTTAAAAAAAGCAATGGAAGCACCTTCTACTAATCCATTATAATAAGAAGAATTCTGAGAATAAGGAATCGGTGTTTCTACGGTTGTACCATTATACCAAAAATATACTCCCTGCTGAGAGCCGGGGTCCGCATTAACAATCAACAGATCTGTATATTTAGGCACATAATCATCATCATCGTTTTTCAGGCAGGAGCTTAACAGCACAGCAAATAAAAACAGCACAAAGCCCGTTGAAAGATATCCTTGAAATTTCTTAGGCAGGTAATAATCCAATCTCATAATCTTAGTTAAATGCGTTAAACATAAAATATCCTTACGTAAGGTTATAAAACAACGCTACAAAGGATGTGATAAAAAAAGCAAAAGCCCGGCCAAAACATTGACCGGGCTTCTGTATCTCTAAATTATTACAATCTTAGTTATGAGATATAACCTGTAAACTTACCTCACTTGAACCTTTGAGTATTACAGTGTAAATCCTTCCGGCATTCAGCGCAGCGAAGTTTAGTGCAAGATTGCTGTTGGCCTGCCCTGCAGGATAAACGTTCAGTACCTGGGCACCGGCCTCTACTTCGAAGAAATTAGAAACATCTCCGTACGATACATTTGAGACCAATTTGCTATTTGTAACAACACCCAGATCAACTTTACCGGCGCCAGAATTGAGGTGGATAAAACGAACTTTCGCCTTCCCTGAGGCGGGAGCACTAAGATCATCTTCAGCCGCGGTGATCTTCGCAGAGTTACCTGTTCCGGACAAGATAAATGTATAGTTTTTGTTGTCTTTCAAATCAACATCTTCTGAAGCATATACCTCGGAAGAGCCGGTTTTTTTGAATTCTACATCGCGGTCATTACCAGAATTGGTAGTTGCGATATAGTTTGACGCCTGATTTTCCGACACAGTAGTGACTTTAGTGCCATCTATGTAAAAGTCCTGCGAGCCTGACGCTTCAGCTGAATTTACTACTTTCACATTCACTGATTTACCGTTTTCAATATCGTCATCATCAGAGCATGAACTGAATAATACGGTACCAAATACCGCCGCAATTAATGGAAGCTTTCTGAAAAGAGTCCTATTAGTTTTCATAGTTTTTGTAATTTAATTAATTAAACATTTTCTAAGTTATGCCACAACACAAATCGCTGCCTTTTTTTGCATAACACTACCCCTTATGCAAATCGCAGACCATATACCGAAAACAAATCTGGTTCAACTCTTTGCACGCCCAAAAAATGCGGACAAAAAAAAGGGCTATGCGAAGACATAGCCCTTTTTTAGATTTTATAAGTCTTAAAGTCAGAATATTACAAATATGATAATTTTATTATTCAAACAGCC
>DALYUO010000091.1:7390-15944 GCA_031981225.1 Pararcticibacter sp. | reverse complement strand
CCGCAGATATTAAAAACTTATTAATAAAAATGTCTCCTATACTATGCATAAGTGTTCAGCATAACAGGCATTACCAGCATTAATACATCTTCTTTATCGTCGTTAGTTTGAGGAATAAGCAAGCCGGCCCGGTTAGGTGTGCTCATCTCGAGAGTTACTTCTTCGCCGCTCATGTTATTTAACATCTCGATAAGAAAACGTGCATTAAATCCTATTTCCATATCCTCTCCTTCATATTGGCAACTCAGACGTTCATGAGCCTCGTTAGCAAAATCAATATCTTCCGAAGAAATATTCAGCTCACTTCCATTAATCTTCAGACGCACCTGATGTGTTGTCTTATTAGCAAAAATCACCACCCTCCGAAGCGACGCAAGGAACAATGCTCTGTCAATGGTCATCAGATTGGTATTATTCTGGGGAATAACCGCTTCATAGTCGGGATAGCGTTCGTCGATTAAGCGACAAATCAAATTGATGCTTCCAAAGCGGAAGAACGCGCTTGTAGTGTTGTATTCAACTGAGACATTTACATCATCAGCCGGAAGAGACGACTTAAGCAGGGTTAAAGCTTTCTTTGGCAAAATAAAAGAAGCTGATTGATCAGCCTTTGCGTCTTTACGCCTGTAGCGAACAAGCTTATGGGCATCAGTAGAAACAAAGGTAAGATGAGAAGGCGTAAGCTGACAGTAAACTCCTGTCATAGCAGGACGCAGCTCATCATTGCTTACCGCAAACAGCGTCTTGTTGATAGCTTCCGAAAGTACAGAAGCCGGAAGGTTCACAGCCGAAGCATTTTCTACTGTCGGGATCTTTGGAAAGTCCTCTCCATTTTCTCCGCTCAGCTTATATTTTCCGTCGCCCGCATTGATCTCAATGGCGAACGTGCTGTCATCTACGTTAAATGCGATAGGCTGGTCGGGAAGTGTTTTCAACGTTTCAAGCAGGATCTTCGAAGGAATAGCAATTTTCCCTTCCTCCTTAGACTCTACAGGCAGTGAAGTAGTCATACTGGTTTGAAGATCAGTCGCCGAAATGGTCAGAACTCCCTCCTTTATTTCGAAGAGAAAATTCTCAAGTATCGGCAGAACTGTACTACTGCTGGATGCTCCGTTTACCGCCTGCAACTGTTTTAATAATGTTGACGTCGAAACAATAAATCTCATATTTCAATAAATAAATTTCAATATTAATCCACCCGGGGGCAAAAAGAAGACTCCTGGGAGAAAAAGCCTTCAAACATCAAAAATAGAAAAGAAATTACAAGTATCAAGAAAGAAGTTATAGGTATTAAGTTTTAAGTAGTAGGTTGTGGGTTGTGGGTTGTGAGTTGTAGGTTTGCCAGATACAGCGATATCGTTTCTCAGCATGACCTATTACTTACAACTTAATACTTACAGCTTACTACTTACAACCTGCAACTTACTACTTACAACAACCTACAACTTACAACTTACAACCTAACGCCATATTTCCGTTTCCGGTAGGCATACAAAGCCGCAGCCAGGACACTTAATAATGCAAGCGGACAGCAAACATTGATCAATTGCCATACTGTTCTTTCCGACTTTATGCGTCCCTTATCCAGCAAACGCATCTTTACTTCTTTGTTACGCAGCTCTATGATACCAGAATCGTCAGTTAAATAGTCTATTGCATTGAGAAAAAAGGTCTTGTTACCGTACTGCTGTCCTGTATATCGATCAAAGCCAAGCGAGAAAGGAGATCCATCCTGACTGCTTACCTGGTTCTTTAAAATATCCCCGTCGGCAATAACAATCATTTTGGCAGGTCGGCTTTTATCGGTCGAAACAGTCTGAGCCGGAATCCCTTCTGGAACAGGCCTGTTAGTAAAGTTTGATGGAAATATTCCTTCCAGCAATAATCCGACCGGAAGCGGCATACCGGAAAAGGACTTCGGATCGGGTTCTTGTTCAACCATCTCCAACGATATCATTGAGGGAGCATTTAATATCCGGCTGAAAGGAGAAGAAGCCAAAATAACGTGTTTTCGCACTCCTTTTACCTCTATAGTATCTATGGTGTTGGCAAACTCGCTCCGGATGCCATCAAGGTTCTTTACAAGCGAGTGCTGCGACAAAGGCATAAAGATAGGATAGAACAGCCACGGAACCATCTGGATCTGGGCTTGCCCGCCGGTATTTCCCACATTTAAGGGAATCTGAGAACAGTTCATATCAGCAATCAGATTATAGTTAATCCTTACACCATACCTGAAAAGCAAGTCGTCCAGATTGAGTTTTTTCGCGAACGCGAGTTGCGAGCCCATGCCGCGAAGGCTGTCGAGTTCGGCATTGACGTTGTCAATGGTCCAGAATATACTCCCCCCCCTCATGAGGAAGTAGTCTATTTTATATTTCTCAACTTCAGAAAACTCCTTGTCCGGTTTGGGAACAACCAGTACTCTCAGTGCAGCAAGACCCTCTAACGAAATGGAGCGAAGGTCAACCCTCCCCGCTTCAAAAGCTCCCTGGAGCGAGCCCATCGCATCAGCCAGTTGCAGGTCCGATAACTCGCCGTGCCCTTCAGTAAAACCTATTCTCGGCTTTCCTCCACTTTTCACCTTCCTGATGGCACTGGTAAAGACATATTCAAGGTTTTGAACTGAATTATTCAATACTTCTTCCGGAGAAACGCCCATCTTAGTTTGAAAAAAATTCACTGGCATCTCCCTGCCTTTGTAAATAACAAGGGCCGACGGGAAGATGATCTTTTGAGACAGCCCTTCTTCCGTTTTCACACTGAGATTCGTAGGACTAAGTCCCTTTTCTGATAGTTGCTGATACAACTCGTTATTGCCTTCCTCTGTCCCCAACGATGGGTTAACAAAGTTAAAATGCAGCTTTCCACGTGAATATGCTTTATAATCATTTAGTAAGTCGCGCACTTCAGAACGAAGGTGTTTAAATCCTGCCGGAAAATCGCCCTCAAGATATACGGTTATCTGCATATCATCGTCAAGGGAAGCTAGTTCGTGTTTACTAATATCCGAAAGTGTGTAACGTTTTTCTTTGGTAAAGTCTATCCTGACAAAGAGGAATGAGGAAAGTGCATTTACAATAACAACCAGTATTATAAATATTCCAAGATACTGCAGGTCCTTTTTTCGAGCGTTTACCATTTTCGCCCCCCCAGCACTGTTTTTGTCGCTACCAGAAATAGTAGCATGAAGCTTATGAAGTACACCAGGTCACGTGTGTCTAGAACTCCTCTGCTCACCGACTGGTAATGTTCATTGATTCCCAGAGTCGTAATATATACATCAACAGACTGGAATGACAACAGCCGGCTCAGAGAATCAAATCCGGAAAACGTAAAAAAACACAAAAAGACAGCGATTATAAACGAGACAATCTGATTGCGTGTAAGGGAAGAAGCAAAAATCCCTATAGATACAAATGCGGAGCCAAGCAAAAACAAACCAATGTAAGATCCAATACTCGCGCCGCTATCTATATTTCCTGTTGTAACCCCTAACTGATAGACGGAAAGATACCAAATAAGAGTCGGTACCAGCGCGGCGAGAACGATCGTGACACAGGCAAAAAACTTTCCGGCAATGATCTGCCAGTCAGTAAGTGGACTCGTGGCAAGAAGTTCAAATGTTCCTTCTTTCTTTTCCTCTGCAAACGACCGCATGGTTACCGCAGGGATAAGAAACATAAAAACATACGGTGTTATATTAAAAAAGCTATCTAAACTTGCATAACCGTACTCCAATATACTGCTGTCTGGAAACACCCATAAAAGGAGCCCTGTAACGAGCAAAAACACGCCAATAGCGATGTACGCTATGGGAGAACTAAAAAAACCTGTAATCTCTTTATTTAAAACAGCAAACATCCCTAAGATGAAAATAAGCCAATAGTGCTTTAGAATTGATAACCAACCTTAAAAGTCAATTGACTGATATTACCGCCTTCGCGGGTCCATGATTCGAAACGAATGCCCGTATTTATGGCAGACCTGCCGGTAAGCCTCCATGAAGCCCCGACTCCCGGAGTCATGATAAAAACAGTTCCCGCGCCTTATTCTCCTCCCGGGATGGAAAATTCCAAATCGGCATTGAGCCTTGGCCTGACAGGATATGGAGCATTAGAATCAGTCTGAGCCATTGTGCTATACGATGTCGCGGCAAGCAATAAAGCTGTTACTATTCTTTTCATAATTCTTATACAAAGAAAGTTAATCTTACTATTAAATTCTAACAGAACCAAAGTATTACAGTTTATTTTTATTCGCTTATGATATACATGCCTGTATATTCCTGGTGTTCAGCCTCTCAACAGCAGGCAAACAGAACCTTTTACTGCCTCACTTTCCACGAATTGTTGCCGGTATTGCAATCAGGTAATACATGATCAGGGTCGAGCGTTACTGTAGAAATTTCCTCAGCAGAAGGAAAAAGAAATGTCCAGCTAACATTTCGTTTCCAAATTTCCACCGGAAGTTTAATTCTTGAAGTACCGCCGCTTTTGGTTTTTACTTCAACAATTGCTGGCATAGGCATCTTTTGAAGATTGGATATGGTGATCAATGCTCCTTTCGACGGATCGTTTTTATAATAACTTACTCCCGATATTGCCTGATCCATCTTCCAGTTATTCAAAAACCAGCTCCTCCAAAACCAGCTTAAATCCTCCCCCGCAACATTCTCGATGGTTCTGAAAAAGTCATAAGGCTCGGGGTGCTTGAAAGCCCAACGGTCAATGTAAGCCTTAAGGGCGCGGTCAAATCTTTCTTCGCCCAAAATTTGATCGCGAAGTAACCAAAGTCCGAGTGCCGGCTTTACATACACAAGTATTGTGCTGTTTTGCTCCTTTATATTATCAGGCCCTGCCGTTACCGGCTCAAGGCTCTGATCGGCAAGTATTCGTGCCCACTTATGCATATCTCTTTGTCCTGACTTAAACTCACCTTTATTGAACGTGTCGGCAGAGAGATAGTTAATAAAGGTATTAAGCCCTTCATCCATCCAGCTATGGAGGCGCTCGTTAGAACCTACTATCATCGGGAACCAGGTGTGCCCAAACTCATGGTCTCCTTCCATGTACAAAAAACGATACCAGGGTACTCCATACCGTTTAAGTCGGCAGCAACATTTACCGCCGCTGGATACGGATAAGGCATCCACTTAGCTGAATAATGTTCCACCGACGCCTTTGTAAATTCGGTTGAGCGTTGCCACCCCGATTTATGATTCGATTCAACGGGGTATGCCGATACAGCCAGAGAGCTTTTGCCCTCCGGAAGATTGATCCTTGCAGCATCCACTATAAAAGCAGGAGATGATGCCCATGCTATATCTCTTGAGTTCTCAATACGAAAGTGCCATGTTAGCTCCTTTTTACCTGAAGGCCGCGACTTTGGATCAGCAACATCCTTTGATGGCCGGATGACTACCGTACGGTCGCTCCGCTTTGCCTCTTCCCACAATTTCTGCTGACTGGAGGTGTACACCTCCGAAGGATTAAGAAGCTCACCTGAACAAACTACAATATGATTTGCCGGAGCTGTTATATTTACATCAAATGTCCCGTATTCGAGGTAAAACTCCGACAGTCCGGTATAAGGAGCGGTATTCCAACCTGCTATATCGTCATACACACACATCCGCGGATACCATTGAGCGACCGCAAATATCTTTCCGTTTTTCGTCTCAAAAATCCCCGTCCGGTCAGATCCGTACACGGGCATCGTAAACGAATAGGTGATCGTTAACTGGACCTTACCGCCTTTGGGCTTTAAAGCCGAAGGCAGAAATACCTGCATTCTTGTGTCTTCAATAACGTACTTCACACCGGCAGCCTCACTCCCAGCAACACTTACTGACTTAATTATAAAACCTGCATCATAATCCTGCCCCTTAGTCCCGCTGCGACTACCGGCCATGGGAATGATCTTTGCTCCCCGTGAATCTTCACGGAAAAGGTTTTGGTCGAGTTGCAGCCAAAGAAATTCAAGTTCGTCGGGACTATTATTGGTATAGGTAATTACCTCTGTGCCTGATATTTCATTCTTAATATCATCAAGACTGACATTTATCTGATAGTCTGCCTGACTCTGCCAGTAAGCAATGCCGGGCTTCCCCGCTGCAGAGCGGTATTCTGTACCATTTTTCAGATAAAAAGAGGTATTGAACGTTTCATTATAATTATAGACGCTTGCGGTACTGCTATTATTAAAATAACCGTCGCTCTCCTGCGCACTCAGGCTAAAGTGTATTAAAAAAGCCAGCGTGACACTGGCGTAAAAGTATTTTCTGTACATGTTAATAGCAATGCAATAATTCATTACAACGCAAAAAGGAGGTTCTTTGTTACGTTTTCTTTGAATAAGCATTAAATATCAGCTCAATTTTTCTTCATAGGCCGCTTCGTCAAATCCAGAAAGAAGAACATGATCATCTTCTATTACAGGTCTTTTAATGATACTTGTTTTATCCTGCAAAAGTTTGAAAGCTGCTTCAGGCGTAGTTATAGAGTCCTGAACTTCGCGGTCCAGTTTTTTCCAGGTGGTGCCACGCTTATTAATGAGCGATTCCCATCCAAGTCCGGCGGCCCAGTCCTCTAGCTTTTCCAGCGAAATACCCTGTTTTTTAAAATCGTGGAATTCATACTTAACATGGTGCTCATCGAGCCATTTCAGCGCTTTCTTTACCGTATCACAATTTTTTATACCGTATACTATCATAATATAAAATGATTACTCTCCCTGATTACTTTTGCCTCCGCTTACATCATCATTCTTAATACCCCTTTTATTCTTCTTGATACTTCCTTCAAGCTTCCCGAACCGGTAGTTCAAACTCAGACTATATGAACGAAAATAGTTGCGATAATTGCTCGACTGCGTAAAATCAGCGCCGGTAGTCTCATTGATGTATTCGCGGTATTTAGCAAAGGGATTATTTGTAGAAGCCGAAAAGGTTAATTTATCTTTAATCACTTCCTTATTCACACTAAGTGACGTATAATAATAAGAGTTTCCCTGCCCCTGAAGGGTAATATAAGGAGAGCTATAGCTGAAGTTAGCATTTACACGCCAGCCCTTTTCAAACTTGTAGCCTGTTCCACCATAAAAATAGCCCCTGAACCCATCGTTACTTACGTTAAGTCCGTTGATCACACCCTTTATCCAAACGTAATTCATGTTACCGCTAATATTAAAGTCCCATTTTTTTGTAATAGGATAGTTAATATTAAAGTTACTGCCCAGCGACTTATCCTTGCCAATATTATCGTATGAAGTAAAGGTAACACCTCTGCTGTTGTCATAAACTGATATCTGCTGGATAGTATTGTTGGAAAAGCTATAGTTAAGACCGATATTGAAAGATCCCTTCTTAAATTTGCTATAACTTAATCTGATATCATTACTTAGAACAGGTCTTAGATCTGGATTTCCCGTAGATTCAAAATTGGGATTAGACCTGTCGACAAAAGGATTTAAATTCCAGATGCTGGGTCGTTGTATGCGCTGCGTGAACCCGAAGTTTAAGCTGCTCATATCTTTAAATTTCCGGTTAATTGACACTGTAGGAATAATATTGAAATAGTCTTTCTTCAAGTCCGAAGCGGTAGAGATAAAATTAGCCTTTATAAGCGTCTCCTCTATTCTTACACCTGCTTTAAAGCCCCAGTTTTTTAGATTATATTGATAGGAATTATACGCGCCTATCACGTCCTGATTATTATCAAATGTATTCGTCCGCCGTGGATCTGTCACAAATAACCCTTCAGTATTTAAGGAATCGTACCTGAAATCGCTGTTGTTATCTCTCAAAATCGCCTTTACGCCAGCTTCAAGAGTTAGTTTCTTAAAAGGATGAACATAGTCAGCCTGTATCGTTTGTTCTCCCGAGCCGCTTTTGTTGTTCTGATGATAGTCAGGTGTATTGTAATTGACCCGGTCTGATACCCCTAACTGATCAAACGTTTTGTCGTCAGAATTACTGTAACGGTAAGAGAAAGTGAGCATGCGATCCTTCTTGCCTTTAAACCCCAGCTGATAATTTAATGCAAGGTCTATTCCTTTCCAATTATTCTCACTGTTGTTGTTGAGCGTATATCCTTCCACTATTGAATTCTGCGAAAAAGTCTGAGAAATCTGCGACCCCTCCGAATCATAATTTCCGTTATTGAAACCAATTTCAGCAGTAAGGAGGTTCAACGTATCGATTTCAAAACTAAATTCGGTTCCTACATACACAAACCGGTTGTCGAACTCCCTTAACCCATTCTGTGCCAGAGAACGTGGGTTTGTACCGGTGCTTACACGATTGCTAAAGTAGGATGTTTGCGGCTGGCTGTAAGTGCCGAAGCCGCCATAACCCGAGGCTCCGAATTTACCCTGCTTTACAGTATAATTGCCTCCTACCCGCGGTCCGCCAACAGGGAACCGGCCTCCGACATTCAGACTCCCATTATAGCCGTTATCAACCTTCTTAGTGGTAATTATATTGATAATGCCTGCAATTCCTTCGCTGTCGTACTTGGCAGGCGGAGGTGTAATAACCTCTATCTTCTGGATG
>DALYUO010000091.1:0-7250 GCA_031981225.1 Pararcticibacter sp. | reverse complement strand
GCGCATCATATCGAGGACGTTATTGACCTTACTTTCGGGGTCGGCCTGCAAATCATAGGAGATTCGGTCCACCTCCTGTTGAATAATAGGGCGATCGGCCGTAATACTAACCTCTTTCAACTGGTTGTTCTTTGCCGAAAGTCCAACTGTACCAATGTTGATTTCAAACCGGTCACTCCCGGCTGCGATGTTTACCGGTATGGATTTAGAGCTGTGCCCAACTGTAATGGCAGTAACAGTATATTTTCCTGCCACTATTTTAGAGAAATTAAAAAGTCCCTTTCCGTCGGTCAAAGCGCTCTTTAGAGGTTTGTTGTCACTGCTTTTCAAACTTACAGTTACATACTCCAGGGCTTTACCACTGGCAGAATCAACAATTATCCCTTTGATTGAATACGAAATTGGCACGGTTTGAGCCGATACGATAAGACAATTGAAGAAGAGAAATACTACTAAAAGGCCGGATTTTGAGAGAGGTTTCATATATGGTTTCAAGATTGTTAGCCAGGTTCCAGTACATCTTAATAATTTAGAAACTATCTACCACAATTCTCACCTAACACTGTAACTAAATATTTAGTAGCAAATATAATACAAGATTTATTACGGTAATGTTAAAAAATGTTATTTTTAAATTCCAGGAAGTAACAATCTTGATTCACAGGCTCTTCGCATGAAAACCTACATTTAAAGTCGAACCCGAAACCGCTGCTTACTTATTATATCGCGTCATAGTAAGCTCGGTTCCAACGGCAACGAAGCTTTTTATTATTTCAATGGATCGTTCAATAAGAGCGGGGAGCTCTAACTGTTCTTCCTTATCAAAACCGCTCAGCACATAGTCAATCTGTCTTCCTCTGGAGAAATTATCTCCTATCCCAAAACGTAAACGCGGGTAGTCCTGGCCTCCAACAAGAGCCTCAATACTTTTAAGTCCGTTATGTCCGGCGTTACCTCCTTTGGGCTTCAGGCGGATTGACCCGAAGGGAATAGCAAGATCGTCAACCAGAACCAGTATATTCTCACGTGGGATTTTCAATTCGTGCATCCAGTAATTAACCGCTTTTCCACTAAGGTTCATAAAGGTTGTTGGCTTAATCAGATATATCTGGCGCCCTTTATGATTTAATTCAGTATAATAGGCCAGTCTGAGGTTATTGAATTTCACCCCGGCTTCTTTAGCCATTTCGTCGGCAATCATAAAGCCAATGTTATGACGTGTATCTGCATACTCCGGGCCTATGTTTCCCAGACCCACAACAAGGTATTTCATAACGCAAAAGTAATTATTGATGTTAAAAGCTTAATATAAAAACAAGAAAGCCGGAAACCAATGGCATCCGGCTTTCTTTATTAAGAAATAATACTATTTGCCTTTGGCTGCATCCTGTTCTGCCTGCCTTAAAGCACGTGAAGTAGTAACAGATACAATCGTATCTTCCGGAGTATTCACAATTACGAAATCGTCAAACTTCAAATCACGAACGCGAACTGATTTACCAACTTCCAGAGGCTCAATACTCACTTCAACATATTGAGGCATATCTTTAGGCAACGCTTTTACACGTAGTTTACGTAGTTTCTGTACTAGCTTACCACCCATTTTTACACCAGGAGAAGTTCCTGTCAATTTTACAGGGATCTGCATAACAAGAGGTTTACTTTCATTCACCTGATAAAAATCGATATGCAGTAATTTATCAGTAAGGGGATGAAACTGAGTATCCTGAACAATAGCCTGAGTTTTCACTCCGTCTACATCAATTTCTACAAAGTTTGCATCTGCACTGTAAATAAGATCCTTCAGATCACTTGCTTCAACTGCAAAATGAACCTGTTCCTTGCCACCATACAATACAGCCGGAACTTTACCTTCGTAACGCAGCTCCTTTGCATCGCGTTTCCCTACATTCCCTCTAAGGGAACCGCTAATAGCGATAGTTTTCATAATAAAAAATTAAATTAGTGTATAAAATTATTCTTCAGCTTCTGTACCAGCATTCATCACCAGCACAGACTTTTTTATTCTTTCAGCTTTAGTCCTTCAGCTTTAAACTTTTACCTTTTACCTTTTAACTCCCTTATCCCTCTACACTAAACAGATTACTGATAGAACCATGCTCGTCTACAATACCGATCGCTTTTGCAAAAAGATCTGCAGTAGACAACACTTTTATCTTTTCAGACACCCTTACAGCAGGAATAGTGTCAGTAACAATAAGTTCGGCCAGGGCAGAGTTCTCAATAGTTTCATATGCCTTACCTGAAAGAACAGGATGCGTACATACTGCTCTTACGCTGTTCGCGCCGTTCTCCATGATCAAACCAGCAGCTTTCGCCAATGTTCCTGCGGTATCACAAATGTCATCTATCAATACGATATCCTGTCCTGTAACATCTCCAATGATCGACATAGATTCGATTTCATTTGCTCTTTTTCGTCTCTTGTCACATATTACAACCTCTGCATTAAAGAACTTAGCGAAGGAACGCGCCCTATAGGAACCTCCCATGTCGGGGGAAGCAATTGTAAGGTTCTGGAGATTCAGACTCTTGATATACGGTACAAATATTACCGAAGCGTCAAGATGGTCAACCGGGATATCAAAAAAACCTTGTATCTGAGCTGCGTGCAGATCCATTGTCATGATCCTGTGCGCCCCCGCTGCAGTAACAAGATTAGCAACCATTTTCGCTCCGATAGCTACCCTTGGTTTATCTTTCCTATCCTGCCTCGCCATACCAAAGTAAGGCATAACCACTGTTATATAATGTGCCGACGCTCTTTTTGCGGCATCGATCATTAAAAGCAGCTCTATCAGATTATCGTAAGGCTGATTGGTTGACTGAATCAGGAAAACATTAGAACCACGGATTGTCTCGTTAAAGAAAGGCTGAAATTCGCCATCACTAAAATGCGACAAAACAATATCTCCTAATTTCTGACCATACGACTTTGCTATTTTAGCGGCAAGCTCTGTGGTACCGGAACCGGCAAATAACTTAACAGGATTTAACTGGAGTGACATCTTTTAATCTTTCGGATTTCGAATATGCATGATTACGGAATTCCGTTACTGATGTAAATATAAACCTAAGAACATCGTAGGGTATATAAATCCGAACTATGTGCCCCACAACGGGTGATCATAAATCCGAACTTTTGTTGCCCGACCAGGATTCGAACCTAGACAAACAGAACCAAAATCTGTCGTACTACCTTTATACTATCGGGCAATTTACCGCTTCAAATCGCTTCCGCGAAACGGAATGCAAATATAGGGCGATAATATTTTAAACCAAAAACAATTTATAAAAAATCGAAAGCCTTATACCTTAATGCAAAACGGGCTCTCCCGGCGGCAAGAAACAGAATTTTACCATTGTGAATCAACCACTTAACAACACCAACAGCAAAACATCAAATTACGGCACTTATTAAGCAAAGTGAACCGGACCTTTGATTTAACAAATCTTAACAATCTAAAATCTCAAATTCACCTCCCTAAAGATTGGTATTTAAATAGTATTCACTATTTTCGGGCTTCATATCGTTCAGGTATTAATTTTATGAATTACAATAAGATCAACAACCTTTTTGCTTGGCTTTGTTTTGTGATTGCCTCTGCAACATTTATCATAACGGCAGAGCCTACTGCGAGTTTTTGGGATTGCGGTGAATTTATTGCAGCTGCTTATAAATTGCAGGTTGTCCACCAGCCAGGGGCTCCACTGTTCCTCATGCTGCAGAAAGTATTTTCATTGCTTGCAGGTTCCGATGTAACAAGGGTAGCTTTCTGGATGAATGTAGGTTCGGCACTTTCAAGCGGCGCTACCATTCTTTTCCTTTTCTGGACAATCACAGCTCTGGCGAAAAAGATCTTATGGAAGGCTGGAGAGGAACTCAATACTGCTAAGATTATAATTATAATAGGCTCGGGGCTTGTTGGCGCTCTCGCTTATACCTATTCAGATACTTTCTGGTTTTCGGCCGTAGAATCTGAGGTATATGCAATGTCGTCCTTGTGTACGGCTGTCGTATTCTGGGCCACATTAAAGTGGGATGCCCATGCCGATGATGATAAAGATGCCGATAAATGGATTATCTTCATTGCCTATGTAATGGGCTTATCCATAGGAGTCCACCTGCTCAACCTGCTGGCTATTCCAGCCATTGCCCTGGTTTACTACTTCCGGAAATATAAAAATCCTACCGGAAAAGGAACTTTACTTGCCCTATTGACCGGAATCATCATTCTTGGAGTTATACAATACGGCATCATTCAGTACCTCGTAAAACTGGCCGCCTACTTTGACTTATTCTTCGTGAACACATTGGGACTAGGTTTTGGAAGCGGAGTGTTTGTATTTGCCGTGCTTGTGCTGGGAGGTTTGACTTATGGTATTCTTTATTCTATACGGAAAGCTAAGCCCATTCTCAACATGGCGCTGTTATGCGTTGCATTTATCCTGCTCGGATACAGTTCTTTCACAATGATCATTATCCGCGCAAAAGCAAACCCCGCGCTGAACAACAGCGCACCTGATAACGCTTTTGCCTTCCTGAGTTATCTTAACCGCGAGCAATATGGCGACCGTCCACTGATGTATGGTCAGTATTTCGACTCAAAAGTGATCGACTACAAACAAGGCGGCAATATCTACCGTAAAGGTGAAACAAAGTATGAAGTAGCAGGAAAGAAGTTCGAGGCAGTATACGACCGCAACACTTTATTGCCTAGAATGTACAGCGACGATCCTCAGCACGCGGGATTCTACCGCGACTGGATGAAATTAGGCGAAAATGAATCGCCTACCTTTATACAAAACCTTGGCTTCCTGTTTTCTTACCAAACCGGATTTATGTACGCGAGATATTTCCTCTGGAACTTTGCCGGAAGACAGAACGACGACCAGGGGCATGGCAACTACACATCCGGGAACTGGATCTCGGGAATAAAACCTTTAGATGCAATGCATCTCGGTTCTCAGGAAAATCTTCCCCCCAGCATTACAGAAAATAAAGCTTACAACCGGCTATACTTCCTTCCGCTTATACTTGGACTCATCGGCGCTATCTGGCACTTCTCAAGAAACCAGAAAGATGCAGGTGTTGTAGGCTTACTGTTCTTTTTTACGGGTATGGCAATCGTTCTGTACCTCAATCAAAATCCCCTGCAGCCAAGGGAACGTGACTATGCGTATGCGGGGTCCTTCTATGCCTTTACGATATGGATCGGACTGGGGGTCGCGGCCATAGCAACCTGGCTTCAAAAAAAGATCTCGCCCTCAACGGCGGGAATAGTTGCAACCCTGGTGGGTCTGCTCGCAGCTCCGGTATTGATGGCTAAGGAAGAATGGGATGATCACGACCGTTCTGAAAAATTCACGACCCGTGATTTTGCTGCTGACTATCTTGAGTCATGCGCTCCAAATGCCATTTTGTTTACATATGGTGATAACGACACCTATCCTCTTTGGTATGTACAGGAAGTCGAGGGTGTACGCCCCGATGTGAGAGTAGTGAACTTAAGTCTGCTCGGAACCGACTGGTATATACGCCAGATGAAGGACAAAATCAATCAGGCGGATCCCCTGCCTATTACGATGAGCGACAATAAGTATGTTCAGGGAGTACGCGACGTCATCCGGTATTATGACTATAAATTTGCGGAACCGATAGAGCTGAAAAACTTGTTTGAGGTTCTTACATCCGATAACGACAATGATAAAGTAGCAATGCAGGATGGCAGTAAAGAAAATATTCTGCCGACTAAGCACTTCAAAATCACAGTCAACCCAGCCGAGGTAGTAGCTACCAAAACGGTGAGCCCTGCTCTTAAAGACAATATCGCTCCGGTAATGGAATGGACCTACAATAAAGGTTACGTTACCAAAACAGAGCTTGCAATGTTTGACATTCTAGCTCACAATGATTGGAAAAGACCTGTTTACTTCGCCATCACGGTTCCCTCAAGCAACTATATCGGACTTGAAAAATACTTGTATAATGAAGGCTTTGCGTACAGATTGCTGCCATTAAAGCCGGCAGCGGCCGATTCAACACAGGGAGAGCCTAATAAGGTCAACACCGATCAGATGTATAACAATATGATCAACAAGTTTAAGTGGGGCAACATGAAAAATGCCAGCTATCTTGATCCTGAGTCTACCCGTATGATCGCTACCATCATAAAAAGCTTTAACACTCTTGCAGCAACCCTCCTGTCGGAAGGCCGGACAACAGAGGCAAAGAAAGTACTTAAAAGAGCAGTAGAGGTTATTCCGGATAAGAACCACCTTTTCTACTATGTGCTTCACCGGTATTATACTGCCGATCTGCTTTACAAGGTAAATGAAACAGCGGAAGCAAATAAACTGGTGAAGAACACAGCGGATTTTATTAATGCTGAACTTAATTATGTGGGCGGACTGTCTTCTAACCAGCAGAATTTTGCGATGAGCGACGTTCAATTAGGAGTGTCTGTATTAAATGAACTGATCAGAATTACTGAAGAAAATAAACAGACGGCTTTGAATTCTGATTTAAAGAATAAATTCACGGCCCTCAGATCTAAATTATCACTCAGCTTTTAAAGCCACTGCAGGTATAAAAAGAAGAGGGCCGGAGATTATCTCCGGCCCTCTTCTTTTTATTAATATAGTCCTTAAACTATCGGCACCTACTCAACTACAACACCCATAGAGCAAAATTTCTCAATCCGCTCGTTTATTACCTCTTCAATATCCTTTTCCTTCAAGCCTGTAAGGTCCTTAAGAATCCTTTCTTTCAGGGTTGCTGCCATCTGCTTGGGATCGTGGTGGGCGCCACCAAGGGGTTCCTGAATTATGCCATCGATCAACCGGTTCTTCAACATATCTTCCGCGGTAAGTTTCAAACATTCTGCCGCCTGTTCCTTATAATCCCAGGTACGCCACAATATAGCAGAACAGTTTTCCGGAGATATAACCGAATACCATGAATGCTCCAGCATCAGTACCTTATCCCCGATTCCGATTCCAAGGGCTCCACCGGAAGCTCCTTCTCCGATAATCACACAGATCACAGGAACCTTTAAAACCGACATTTCCAGAAGATTTCTGGCAATGGCTTCTCCTTGCCCTCTTTCCTCCGCCTCAAGCCCTGGAAAAGCTCCCGGAGTATCAATAAGCGTAACTACTGGTTTATTAAACTGTTCAGCCAGTTTCATCAGACGTAAGGCCTTTCTGTATCCTTCGGGGTTAGCCAT
>DALYUO010000090.1:17703-18444 GCA_031981225.1 Pararcticibacter sp. | reverse complement strand
CAGACGGTGGAATCGCTGTGATAGGTTATAACAGCGCCGTCCGGTTTGTACACCCGGTGAAGAGCAGTGATCTGGTAGGATACTCGGCCCGTATATTTAAAGGAAGTTTATACCTGTCTACTTCAAACGGCGTATACCGTACGGAGATAAACCGTATATCAGACGGCAAACGTCTTTCATATGGAAGTTTCCGGCTTGTCAAAGGCACAGATGGGGGCGAGTCGTGGCGGCTTGATGAGGTGAACGGTCAGTTGGAACCTATGTGCTCGACGGTGATCAGGCAAAACCTGTTGGTATGGGGACTGGTTCATGGATGTTTTTGACCATGTCGTCCGCCTATCCTATAAATCGGGTCTTCGTTGGTACATACCAGGGGATTCATACGCTGAACTTTAATAACAGCACCTTCAATAGCGCGAAACCCCTTGATGGCCACCGGGATTCTTACCGGTTCCTCGCAAAAGCTGAAAATAACGATATATGGGCATCTCATCCCTACCGGGGCATCTACCGCCTGCATCTTACAGCATCCGGCGGATATAAAACCCGGTTATATACAGATAGAGATGGTCTGCCTTCTGCTTTTCAGAACTTCGTATTTACAGGAAAAAATCGAAACCTGTTTGCTACAAAAAAGGGGATTTACGAATTCGACAAGGCACACGACCGGTTCATACCATCCCCGGTATTTAAGCAGCTAAAGAACGTTGAAATAAATTATCTGAAAGAAGATAATGACGG
>DALYUO010000090.1:17264-17693 GCA_031981225.1 Pararcticibacter sp. | reverse complement strand
CAACATCTGGTTCTATACGGGTAAGAGACTTGGCGTCTTGCAGTCCCGTACACCCAGGTCCGATAATAGCAGTTGGATTACCTATTTTCCTGAGCTAGACGGGTATAGCGCCGAAGGATTTGAGAATATTTACCCTTACAATGCCAATAATGTCTTTATCGGCTGGGGAAAAGGATTTATACATCTTGATTATGAAAAGTATCTGAAACCGCATTCCCGGCCCTCCATAGTATTATCGGATGTTACTGCTACGGCAGAACGCGACAGTACTCTATATGGAGGCTTCAGCAATGGGCCATTAGCTACCGTCACACTGCCTGCTTCGTTCAACGCCTTTCGTTTTGAATACAGTGCCACTGAATACGGTATGCGAAACCAGATCAGGTATAGTTATTGGCTGGAAGGATATGATGATAAATGGTCTGTCTG
>DALYUO010000090.1:16501-17254 GCA_031981225.1 Pararcticibacter sp. | reverse complement strand
GGAGTACAAATACTGTGAAACACTATACCAACTTACCAGGCGGAGAATACCGGTTTAAAATAAAGGCTCTTGACAACAGGAACAGGCAATCGGAGGTATTCATCTTTCCGTTTAAAATTAATGCGCCATGGTATGCTACCTCCTCGGCTTATGCCATTTATTTAACGATCGCATTCATCTGTATCTCGTTGTTGTTAAGATGGCAAAGGCAGGTGCTTCACCAGCAAAAGGAGAAATATGAAGCCAAGCTGGCGCATCTGCGCTACGTGCATCAACTGGAAGTCGAAAAACACGAAAGGGAAAATGAAATGCTGGCCAAAACAAAGGAATTGGCCAATACAAAAATGCAATTGATGGAAAACACCGATACACTGGTGAAACTGAAGGACGAAATAACGAAACTAAACTCAAAGTCGGATGAAGATCCAAAAGATTTAAAACCAATCACATTACTGCTCAAGGATCTCGAGAGAAATAATAAAAACTGGAGCCAGTTTGCATTGCACTTTGATGAGCTGAATGATGGCCTGCTTACCCGTCTCAAACAAAAACATCCCAATATATCCCGCACCGATCTAAAGCTTTGTGCATACCTGAGGCTCAACTTTTCGTCCAAAGAAATCGCCCAGCTGCAAAATATTTCCATCCGTGCAGTAGAAATGCACCGTTACCGCCTCCGGAAAAAACTGAATTTGCCCAAGGAGCTGTCACTTGCGGACTATCTGGCGGGAATTTAAATAAAGCCAGATGTAT
>DALYUO010000090.1:14777-16487 GCA_031981225.1 Pararcticibacter sp. | reverse complement strand
GATAAAGTAAAGTACATACAGCGTAAAACACGGCTTTTCAACAGTGACCGCACGGAAAACGATGCAGAGCACAGCTGGCATCTTGCCCTGATGGCCATCGTTTTATCAGAACACAGCGATCAAAAAATAGATCTGCTAAAAGTTATAAAGATGTTATTGATCCACGATTTGGTTGAAATTGATGCAGGAGATGTATTTTTATATGATACTCTTGTTAACCATACAAATACCGAAGCTGAATTAACAGCAGCCCGACGGATATTCGGTTTGCTGCCGGCGGCACAAGCAGATGATCTCATCGCCGTTTGGGAGGAATTTGAAGCAGGCGAAACTGACGAATCTAAGTTCGCCCGTGCGATGGATAGATTGGAGCCGCTACTACAAAACAGATCAAACAGCGGTGGCACCTGGCAGGAATTTAACGTCAAGTACGATAAGGTAGTAGAAAAGAAAAGCGTTATAAGGGAAGGATCGCAGCATTTGTGGAACTACGCCAAAACACTAATTGACCAGAGTGTCGAAGATGGTATTTTGCAAAAAGATAATGGTTCGTAGCGTTTCAGGCCCTTCGAACGTATTCTTAAAGAAAACCAACGTATATGAAGAATCTGAACTTAATTACCATTATTTTTGCCGTTTTGCTGTTCGGTTGTAAAGAGGACCAGGTACAGCCAGAATCTCTCATTGGTACCTGGGAGTTAAGGCATGTTTTAGGAGTGCAGATTGCCGGGGCTCCATCTGATTTTCCAAAAGGCAACGGGAGTATTATTCAGTTCTCGGCAGACGAATATCAACGAATTGAGGATGGTAAGGTTGTTTCGACGGGTACCTATCGGATCGTTAAGGAATCTGCTGAGATAGACGGAACTAAATACGATCAGAGGATTATTTTCGACGATGATCAATGGAAGACTTTTATTAAATTAACTGGCAATAAACTCCTTATTTGTAGTGGAACGATAGCTGCTGATGGAGCAACCGCTACCTATGAAAAAATTATAACCTTAGAGTAATAAACAACACTAAATTAAGATCACAAAACTTGCAACTTGGAGATTAGCGATTTTTAATATCTGTTATGGTAACTTGCGAAATCGCTGTTATTGGCGGAGGAATAAGCGGACTTACTTTTGCCCATTATGCAAGCCTTAAAGGTCATCGTGTTACGGTCTTCGAAAAAGAAAAGGGCGCTGGCTGTATTCAGAGCTACCGCATAAATGAGCATTACGTAGATTTTGGCGCACATACTCTGACTAACAGATATGCTACCGTATTAGAAATCCTGGAACACTATAGGTCTGCGGACCAGATATGTAAACCTTTGACACTGAAGTTCGAAGGGTATGGAAAGAATGGTTTTTTTAGTATCTTCAGTAGAATCAACTGGATAGAATTGCTGTGTTCAGCCTTTGCCGGATTTGGTACAAAGAAGGAGAACCTGTCAGTTAGCTTTTTTTACTCGAAAATCCTAGGGACGAAGAATTACCTGCATTTCTTTCATTATTTATTCCAGGCCATCCTTTGCCAGAATCCCGATTATTATCCAGCAGGGCAATTGTTCAGAAAAAGGAAGCGGAACAGGAAATACCCTAAGTCATTTTCTTTAAAAAAGGGACTTGATCAGCTTCTTGACATCATAGCCGGGAACCCTTCTATCAGTGTGGAATATCATAATATAAATACGATTACTAAAAAGGGTGAATGGCATGT
>DALYUO010000090.1:12766-14767 GCA_031981225.1 Pararcticibacter sp. | reverse complement strand
GCGTTTTCCGGTTGTGCAAGTGCAATCTCTTTTGATTGGCAGTAACAATGCGGGGACATTCACCAAGCGGAACAAAAGCCTTATTGGATTTGATCAGCCTTTTTATTCAGCAATTCTTTACGTTATTGATGGTGTCAAGTACTGGCTCTTTCATTTTAGAGAAAATACGATGCCAATAGCAGAGAGGACCCGGATGATCGCAGAGATCTTTTCGGCAAAGGAAGATGAAATTTATGTTGTTGCTGCTAAATCGGCTTTACTGCCCGCTGTATCAGTGGAGTGCTTGGCACTGCAATCGCAAATAGACATGCAAACCACGGGTTCGGCTATCTTTATCACGGGCAATTATATGAACGGTTTATCTGTCGAGGATTGTTGCTCCAGGGCGAAGAACGAAGCTGAAAGGTTTCATGCCACCATGCATCCCGGCTCCTTGACGGCCTGAATATAACCACACATTCACCAGCGTGCCAAGCTAATCATAAGCCCGCACATCGAAAAAGTCAAAATCAGCATACCCCTTAGATTTTAGCAGACCGGGATGCAAGGCTACCAGGCCCACTTTTGCACCGATCCACATGCCTTTCTCTGCCTTGTACTGCTCGCCGACAGATGAAAAGTTAATACCATCTGTACTGTAGGAATATTGACATAGCGCTTGATCGTTTACAGCCACTCGCAGCCAGATAACATTCCCTTGTACAGGAAGAGAATATAGCAGTTTGGGCTTAAGGAATTTCCTGTTCTCCCTTCGTCCTTCGTAAATAGCAAGTCTGTTTCCATCCGCGAGCTTTTCCAGACACAGGAAAGTGAAATAGTTGCCAGTAACGCTTAGTCCTGCGCGATCTCCCTCAAGGTCGGGATTGAAGTCACATTTCGTAGTTACTATAAAGGATGGTGCGGCAAACTTCTGCAGCAAAAGATTAGGAGTATAAAAGAGACTCCCGCTATCGGTTGGGTTAGAAACGGTATATAACCTAAGCTGCCCTTTTTGTTTAGAAAGGTTGTACCATTCGCTCCGCGGAGCTGCCTGCCATTGCCACTGCAGTCCTGGCTTAGTGCCCGAAAAATCATCTGAAGTCTGCGGTGCCGAAGGAACACTAGGCTTTCCGCTCGCGACAGGTTTTTTGTAACCCGCAACGGGCCTGCCGGTACCGTCGCCGTCTTTATCTTCCCCTATTACTGGCCAGCCATCTTTCCATACAGCCGGTTGCAGATGGACTATCCTTCCGTACGCATCTTTGTCCTGGAAGTGAATAAACCACCATTCACCCGATGGTGTTTCAACCAGGCCACCCTGATGCGGACCATTTACATCTGTATCACCCTGGTGAAGAACGATCTTGTCCTCGTAGGGGCCGTAGATGTTTTTGGAACGGAAAACAGATTGCCAGCCGGTAGCTACTCCTCCGGCCGGAGCTGCAAAATAGTAGTATCCGTCACGTTTATCCATAAACTTAAACCCTTCGAGCACGGGCTGCTTTCTGTCGTCGCGGTAGATGATCTTTCCATTGTCAAGCAGCTTTTTTCCGTCGGCCGACATCCTATGCAGGATGGCTGGACCTGCACCCACCAGTGCGTGCAGTAAATAGGCCTGCCCATCGTTATCCCAATACGGACAGGGGTCTTCCCAATTAGCCACTTTCTGTACCAGTTCAAGCTTCCACTTTTTAGCCGGATCTTTAGTAGTGGCTACAAACAAGCCATCTTCAGGTGTGCAAAAATAGACATAAAAGATGCCTTTATGGAAACGAATGGAAGGGGCCCATGAGCCCTGTCCGGGTTGTATTTGCTGGTACCTTTCAAGCGGAAGACGGTCGTATACATAATTGATGATCTTCCAGTTCACCAGATCCTGTGAATGGAGTACCGGGATTCCGGGCTGGCAATTGAAGCTGGAGGCTACCATGTAATAGTCATCGCCAGCGCGAATGACATCCGGGTCGGAGTAATCGGCATAGATGATGGGGTTTTTATAAGTTCCGTTGCCATTATCAGGTA
>DALYUO010000090.1:10762-12756 GCA_031981225.1 Pararcticibacter sp. | reverse complement strand
AGAACTTAAAACAAAAAAACAAAGTGATAGAATGCCGGCAATCTTATTCATTTTATATGGGTTTTAATGAACGGTATAAATGTGATTGCGGCACTGGTTATACTCTGTTGAATGCTAAAGTAATAAATTAAAAGCTATAGAGTGTAACAATTTCTTGACGAAACGTTGGCATAATGTTATATTCGCTATGCTAACCAGTTATAAATGCACTACCATACTCACAGTGACCAGGAGATATTAGGCTTGCTTCATCAGGGGAACGAAGCTGCGTTGACGTTTATCTATCAGCGATACTGGCGTCGACTGTATACATCTGCATTTGCAATTCTCAGGGATGAGCATGCTTGTGAGGATATTATACAGGAGGTATTCATGACCCTGTGGTTAAAAAGAGAGACTGTCGACATTAAGGTTTCCTTAGGGGGATACCTTTTCTCATCAGTAAAATATGAAGTATTCCGTCAAATCAGATCAGGAAAAGTAAGGGAGGATATATTTGACGATCTTGTCAACAGGATACAGGCTGGCAGCGACTATTCGGACGCAGAATATAAAGACCTCTGTTCTCACATCGATAACATCGTTCAGCAGTTGCCCGAGAAGTGCCGCATGGTGTATAGGTTAAGTCGCGAAGAACAACTAAGTCATAAAGAAATTGCTGAACAATTGAATATTTCGACCAAGACAGTAGAAAACCACCTTACCAAGGCACTCCGCTTTCTCAGGCTGTCGCTCTCACAGACACTCAGCCTTGGACTGTTGTCCCTGATCATGAAATAAAAAAAGTTTCACCAGGAGTAGGGGATTACCCCGATTATTTACTCTCCACTATAAACAGCCAGTTGTGGAGAAAGAACAAATACTGCAGTTAATAGACCGCTACCTTTCAGGGCAGGTGACAGAAGAGGAGAAGGAGATTCTTTCCCGCTACTACGACAGCTTTGACCTTGAAAGAGAGAGTCTTTTACAGAAAAATGAGTTTCCACAGGAACTGGAGAGCAGGATGCTAAACAGGCTGAAACTTTCCCTGAACGCAGAAAAAACAAGGCCGGTTGCGAAAATAAGAAGGTTATACCGACCGAGGAACATAGCCGCCTGCCTTGCTTTTCTTCTCCTGATAAGCGCGGTTTATATCTTCAAACATAGGAATGAACCAAAAGCTGGTGAAATCTACTCATCGCAAACCCCGGAGGTAAGAACAAAGACCGGAAAGAATGAAGCTGTCCTAAAGCTGTCTGACGGTTCTGTTATCGTCCTGAATGAGGCCTCAAATGGCGTTTTAAAAACGGAGGGTAATACTTCGGTACGTAAAACATCCGACGGAAAACTAATTTATGAAATGAAGGAAGGAAATCGCCCCGTTTCCAGTGCGTTAAACACGATCACGACACCCATAAGTTCGCAATATCAGTTAACCCTGTCAGACGGAACAAAAGTATGGTTAAATGCCGAGTCATCTCTTACCTTTCCGGCACAGTTTGACGGTGATGTTCGCGAGGTACAATTAAAGGGTGAAGCTTATTTTGAAGTTGCCAAAGTGTATAAAAGGGGCGCCAAATCGACAAAGAGGATGCCGTTTTATGTACATGCAGGAGACACAAAAGTGGAAGTGCTCGGAACGCATTTTAATGTGATGGCATATCAGGAATCGAGCAGGATGGAAGCAACGCTCCTGGAGGGTTCGGTAAAGGTAGTGAATGGCAATAGCCTGAAACAGCTTATTCCTGGGCAGCAGGCTCTTGTAATAAAGGGAGAAGATGCGGGTATCAATGTCAGGGAGATCAATACAGAAGCTGTCATGGCCTGGAAGGATGGCCTGTTCTGGTTTGATGACACAGACATCAGCGAAGCCATGCAGCAGATCAGAAGGTGGTATGGTGTCGACATCGTTTACGAGGGCCCGAGGCCGGATGTGGAATTCAATGGTGTTTTACCGAGGAGCAGCAGCGTTAGTACCGTTTTAAAGATGCTTGAGTCTGCCAAAGGAGTTAAAT
>DALYUO010000090.1:9772-10752 GCA_031981225.1 Pararcticibacter sp. | reverse complement strand
TCAGAATTAACGGAAACAGAATTATAGTAAGAAGTAATTAAACTTAAAAAATGGAAAATATGGAAAGATGAACATCGCAGCAAACCAATACGCCCCTAAATAAATAAACTTACCGGATTGCGGCCGGTAAGTTAGACGATTTAATGGGTGACTTATAACCGAGGTACTACTCAGAATTATTTATCAACCAATAAAACCAACCAAATGTATGAAACTATCGATACATTTTAAAGCCACTGCTTTGCAATTTAATGAAGCAGGCGATTTAACCAATTTAAAACGAACAGCATCACGATTCCTTCTAATAATGAGATTGACTGGTATTATATTGTTAGCTGTCAGCCTGCAGGTTAGTGCAAGCTCGTTTGCGCAGAAGGTAAGCCTTGCGGAAAAAAATACGAGCCTGAAAACTGTGCTGAAAAATATCAGAAAGCAAACAGGCTATTATTTTATATACAATAATAAGGTTATCAACAACAGCCGGCCTGTAACGGTGAGCCTGGCTAATCAGGAACTGGAGAAGGCGCTGGAGGAAATACTCAAAGATCGCGACTTAAGCTATGAGATAAAAGATAAAGTTATCATTATCACTTCTGCGCCCGCCAGGGAAATTCCCTTGGCGATGATTGATATCAAAGGAAAAGTGGTCGACGAAAAGAATCAGCCCTTACCGGGAGCCAATGTTAAGGTTAAGGGCACCGGCCGTGTTGTAGCCACCAACATCCAGGGAGAGTTCAGTTTAAAGGGAATAGGAGCGAATGAAACAATCATCATTTCATTTACCGGTTTCCAGACAGTGGAGAAGCAGGTCGGCGGAGGCGGCGACCTCCTGATTACCCTAAAGGAAGAGCAAAAGAGCCTTAGCGAAGTGGTCGTTGTTGGATATGGAACCCAAAGTAAGCGGGCCGTTACAGGAGCTGTAGCTTCAGTAGGTTATGAGAAATTCAAAGACCGCTCCTTCAGCAACGTTACTCAGGCCC
>DALYUO010000090.1:7465-9762 GCA_031981225.1 Pararcticibacter sp. | reverse complement strand
CTGGCAGGGCAGTTGCCCGGTGTAAACATTTCGCAGTCGCAGGGTGCGCCCGGCTCGGCACCCAATGTAAGGATCCGCGGAACAAGCTCAATAACAGCCGGGACAAATCCCCTATACGTAATAGACGGCCTTCCGGTAGAAAATTTCAATCTTAACCTCATCAACCCCCAGGACATTGCTTCTGTCGAGGTTTTAAAAGATGCGTCCTCTGCCGCTATCTACGGATCGAGGGGGGCCAATGGCGTTATTCTGATCACCACCAAGCTGGGTAAACCGGGAGCTTCGCAGTTGTCGGCAAACTATGAGTTTGGAGTGCAGACAGTTAACCGGCAGGTCGACATGATGAATGCGCAGCAGTTTGTAAATTACTATATTGACGCTCATAATAACGCCTGGGTTGCTGCCGGAGGGAATGCAAATGACCCCAACAGTGTCAGGGGCCCTGCTTATCGGATTCCGACCGACTTTGTAACCAACCCGCAGCAGTTCGGGCCTGGCACCAACTGGCAGGATGTAATGTTCCGTTCCGCCCCTTCACATAATGCTCAGTTGTCGTTATCCGGAGGAAGCGAAAAAACGCAGTTCCTGCTTTCAGGCGCTTATCTTGATCAGGATGCTGTGCTCGATCAGAACTATTACAAGCGCCTCACGCTCAGGAGTAATATCAAGCATGAAATCTCTGAGAAATTTACCATTGGCGCAAATCTGTCGCTCAGCAGTATTTACGACCGTACCGACGGTACTCAGGGCAAAGCGGATGTAGTGAGCCTGTCGCTGACAAACGATCCCATATTCCCGGTGTATAATGAAAACGGAAATCTCGGATTCAGAGACCCTCAGTCCGAATGGTATCGCTTTACGCAGTTCTCCGATCTACAGCTGTGGCATCCCTACTCCATAACCAGGGAGATAAAAAAGCAAAATAAGACCTATAACAGTCTGGCAACGGGTTTTCTTGAATATAAGATCATTCCCGAACTACGGTTCAGGACCAATCTCAATGCGAATCTGTCGAACCTCAGGTATAATTCATATCAGAATGCCCTGCAGAAGTATGGCTATTCGGCTGCCGGGCCGGCAATTGCCGATAATAATACCACTTCTGTATTGAACTGGCTATGGGAGAACACACTAACCTATAGTAAGCAGCTTGGTGAGCATAGTTTGACAGTCCTTGCCGGATACACAGCGCAGGCGCAGCGCGATGAATATAGCTCCGTTGCCGGAAGCAACTTCCCCAACGATCTTGTGGAAACACTGAATGCCGGTACCATTACCGGTGGTACATCCCTGGCTTCGGAGTGGTCACTGCTATCTTATCTTGCCAGGGTCAACTATAATTACTCCAATAAGTATTTCCTTACGGCGACGATACGAAGGGATGGAAGTTCGCGTTTCGGCGAAAACAACAAGTACGGCTATTTTCCTTCTGTTTCCGCAGGGTGGCTGATCAGCGACGAACCTTTTTTAAAAGGAAAGGACTGGTTAAGCAATCTTAAGCTAAGGGCGAGCTACGGTGTGGCGGGCAATAACCAAATACCCAACTATGGGCCTATCGGCTTATTGGCTGCTCTTAATTATACTTTTGATAATGCAGTTTCTAATGGCCTGAGCCCGCAGAATATTTCTAACCCGAACCTCAAATGGGAGCGTACCATTCAGTACAACGGAGGCCTGGATGCCGGCTTGTTCAATAACCGCCTGAACATTGCGCTTGATGCTTATTACTCTGTTACGAAAGACCTTCTTCTGAATGTTCCGGTGCCCGACATTACCGGGTTTTCTACCCAGCTAGCTAATATTGGCAGGATGAGGAACAGAGGCATGGAGCTGAACATCTCTACAAAAAATACTACCGGGGCGTTTAAATGGACAAGTGACCTGAATTTTTCAATGAACCGGAACAAGGTCTTGAAGCTGGGGCCTAACGACGCGCCTTTAAACTACTCCGACTTCTCTGTTGCCGTAAGGACAGAGGTGGGGCAGCCTATTTCCAATTATTACGGCTACGTCTTCGACGGAGTTTACAACAATCAGGCTCAGATCAATGCCACTCCGCATGTGGCTTCCACCGCGCCGGGCGATCCTATCGTGAGGGATGTAAACGGCGATGGCGCAATAACCGCCGACGACCGTACCAATATCGGAAATTATCAGCCCGACTTTATCAGTGGCTTGACCAATACATTCAATTATAAGGGGATAGAGTTTTCATTCCTGGTGCAGGGGGTTTATGGCGGCGAAATAGCCAACCAACTGGTGAGGTACAGCGCCTTATGGAATGGAGGAAGAAATGC
>DALYUO010000090.1:7079-7455 GCA_031981225.1 Pararcticibacter sp. | reverse complement strand
GCCTATAATTACTGGCGCTCTGAAAGTGATCCCGGTGATGGAAAGCACTTTAAGCCAACCGTAGAGCCCAAAGGACTGCAGAATCAATTTTCAAGTTATTGGATAGAAGACGGCTCATTTTTGAGAATAAAGAATATCAGGCTGTCATACGCGTTACCCGCCAGCTGGCTTCGTTCAGTATCACTTAAATCGGTGCGGGTGTTTGTTAATGCCGAGAACGTATTTTTATTCTCAAAATACACTAATTACGATCCCGAAAACACTACTTACAGCGCTACGGTATATTCACCAACTGCTACCACGCAGCCTACTATACCTACGGGCGCCTTTTTAGGAGTTGACTATGGATCGTACCCGGTGCCCAGAGTAATCACGT
>DALYUO010000090.1:0-7069 GCA_031981225.1 Pararcticibacter sp. | reverse complement strand
GAACTAAAATCGATTTTTAAACCCTTAACGTCAGGAACATGAACAACTTATTTAAATATAGCATAGTATCGATCATCATACTGTCCGCCAGCGGATGCGGCGAGGGTTTTCTCGATAAGGCACCCATCTCCAATTCAAATACTGCCACCTTTTATAGAACCAGGGCCGATTTTGAACTGGCTACCAGTGCGGCCTACGCTACTCTGTATACTTTTTTTGCACCTCAGAGCGCAGTGTCATTCTTTTCCGAGCAGATGTCAGACAACGCTACGATCTACAACATTAACGGAATTCAGGCCGACAAAAAAGCTTTCAAAGACTTCAATCTTAACTCTTCCAATACGCAGGTATACGTTTTCTGGCAGCAGTGTTATAAGGCTCTGTACAATGTAAATATTGTCCTTGACAAAATTGATGCAGCAGAAGCCGATGCCGCTTATAAAGAACAAACAAAAGCAGAAATGCGTTTCTTAAGGGGGATGTATTATTTTTATATGGTGCAAATGTGGGGCGACCTACCGCTGGTTACCAGGGCTGTCACTGCCGAGGAAAGTTATGTTATCCTGAGGTCGCCAAAAGATGATGTATACAATCAGGTGATTGACGACCTGAAGTTTGCCAGTGAAGTACTTCCACCCGCGTCGCAGATTACCATTGCGGGCCATGCTTCAAAAGGAGCTGCACAATCCCTGCTTGGAAAAGTATATCTCACACAGGGAAAAAAGGCAGAGGCGGCAGCTGTGTTGCAGCAGGTGGTAAACAGCAATGAATATCAGCTTTTGCCCCAGTATAGCTCCCTTTGGATTGTAACCAATAAAAACACAAAGGAGTCGGTATTCGAGATACAGTTTAAAGGAGGTGCGGCAGGTGTGCCACTAAGCGACTATTACAATGAGTATTCGCCTTACGAGAACTTCTCATTTACTTTGTATGCAGGCGGGATGAATCAGGTGACCGACGACCTGTACAACGAGTTTGAGGGTAACGACGTCCGCAGGGATATTACAATTTCACCGGGATACACCAATAAGGCCGGGACTTTCATAGCTATAAAATACCCACGGAAATGGACAGATGTTAATGCGCCGATTATTAATGCGAGGGAGGCCAGCAGCAATAATTTCATGGTGATCCGCTACGCTGATGTACTGCTGATGCTTGCAGAAGCGACAGGCGATGCGTCTTATCTTAATGAGGTGAGGCAGCGTGCAGGCCTGCCTTTATTTGGTACCTCCGGCTATCCCTCCAATCTGTATCCTAACCTCGATCGTGCCATTGAACACGAGCGCCGGGTTGAATTGGCCATTGAGTTCCACAGAGGATTTGATCTTAGACGAACGAACAGGGCGGTAGCGGTCCTTTCAGCTAAAGGAAAGCCGGTTACGCAGGAAAAACTCCTCTTGCCCATACCCGAAATCGTTCGTCAGCAGAACAGCGCAGTCACTCAAAATCCAGGATATTAATGAAACTATTTCAAATCGCAACACTCGCATTCTTCCTGGCATTCTGTTCAGGGGCTCTTGCTCAGAAAATTGACCGGAAGGCAGTCGTTGGCCGTCACAAGGTAATAGTCAGCAGTATGGACACCTTAAGTTCACTCACTGTTGGCAACGGCAGGTTTGCTTTTACGGTTGATGCTACCGGCTTGCAGAGTTTTCCTGAATACTATGCTAAAGGAATACCGCTGGGTACCCAGTCTGAATGGGGATGGCACAGCTTCCCCAACAAAGACAAGTTCCGGTTTGAAGAGACATTGAAGGAATACGATTTTAACGGCAGGCCGGGTATGTATGCCGTTCAAAAACACCAGTCCGCGAGGCGCGAATCAGCCACCGACTTCTTCCGGCAGAACCCTCATCGCCTGCAGCTGGGCAACGTCGGACTGGTGATATTAAAAAAGGATGGTACAGAAGCAGGGCCGGAAGATATCAGGGAGATTGCACAGGAACTGGACCTGTGGACTGGAGTTATTTCCAGTTCATTTAGAGTGGAAGGAATACCCGTTAAAGTGGTCACCTGTTCCGATCAGGAAAACGATGTGATAGCCGTTAAGATAAGCTCTGGCTTACTGAAAGAACAACGGATAAAGCTGCGGTTCCGCTTTCCTTTTCCCACGGGCCGGTTTAAAGACGAAGGCGTTAATTATGCATCTCCCGAAGCGCATTCAACCAAATTCTCTAAGTTGTCGGCTACGGAGACACTGTTTACAAGAAAGCTGGATAACACCGTCTATTTTCTAAAAACACGGGCCTCTGCACAATATAGTATACAGAAAAGATCGGAGCATGATTTCAATCTAAGCCCGGACAACGCAGAGACTTTCGCGATCTCCATCTGCTTTTCCTCCGAAAAGCCCGTCGACGTGCCTCTGTTTGCGAAAGCTGAAGAAGCGAGTGTTGAAGGCTGGTCCAGGTTCTGGAATTCAGGCGCTGCCGTCGACTTTTCCGGATGTACAGATATGCGGGCCCCTGAACTGGAGCGACGGATCATTCTTTCCCAATATTTAACCAGAGTACAATGCGCCGGTAACTATCCTCCGCAGGAGACCGGTTTGACGTATAACAGCTGGTTTGGTCGTCCTCACATGGAAATGTACTGGTGGCATGCCGCGCATTTTGCATTATGGGGACGTACGGAGCTTCTCGATAAAAGTATGCAGTGGTACTTCAAGGCCCGGAAAGGAGCCGAAGATATAGCAAAAAGGCAGGGTTTTAAGGGAGTGAGATGGCAAAAAATGACCGACCACGAAGGGGGAGAAGGACCCTCTTCGGTCGGGTCCTTTCTGATCTGGCAGCAGCCGCATCCTATTTATCTTGCAGAACTGATATACCGGAACGATCCCTCGGAGAAGGTGCTTTTGCGATACAGGGACATCATAGCGGCAACAGCTGATTTCATGACTTCCTTCGCCGTTTACGACAGCGTGAAGCAACAGTATAACCTGGGCAAAGGAGTTATTCCGGCACAGGAATGTTTTGATCCTGCAACTACCTACAATCCTCCCCTCGAACTCGCCTACTGGAGATATGCCCTTCTGCTGGCGCAAGACTGGAATAAAAGACTTGGCTTGCCTGTACGGAAGGACTGGGATGATGTAATGCGCAAAATGGCGCCTTTGGCTAAGAAGGATAGCGTTTACCTGGTGGCCGAAAGCGTCCCAGAATCCTACAGCAAAGAAAGCAAGTATCTTATCGACCATCCTGCCGTGCTCTCGGCGCTGGGGGTTTTACCCGAGCATGATGGCTATACCGATACAGCCATCATGAGCAATACTTTCACGCTCATAAAGAAGATATGGAACTGGGATCATACCTGGGGATGGGATTTTCCAATGGTGGCCATGACAGCAACCCGGCTTCACCGGCCTGAAGATGCTATCGACGCCTTGTTTAAGAATGTTACAACCAACACATATCTGAAAAACGGGCATAATTATCAGGATAAGCGTCTCACGCTTTATCTGCCGGGTAACGGAGGACTTTTATCTGTTATCGCACTGATGACTGCCGGTTTCGATGGGAACACCGTTGCAAACCCCGGTTTTCCGAAAAACGGAAAATGGAATGTAAAATGGGAAGGCTTTAAGCCGATGCCTTAATCAATAGTACCGAAATGAAAAGACTTTATAGAAAGCATCTTTTATTGTTTGTCCTGCCTTTGCTTGCCTTTAAAGCATACTCACAGGATTTTAATATAAAAAGCTACGGAGCCGTGAGCGACACCAACAGGCTTAGCACGGCTGCTATCAATAAGGCTGTTGAGGCCTGTGCTAAAAGCGGTGGGGGGAGAGTAGTGATCCCGCCGGGAAACTATAAAAGCGGCACGATCACGCTTAAAAGCAATGTCGAGCTCCATATCCAAAGAGGAGCGGTTTTATTTGCCAGCACCAGGCACCAGGATTTTCCAAAGCAGAAAAGGCCTCAGTACCGTTCTCAAAAAGACCCCGGAGGGTGGTTCGCATTGATCTACGCTGTTGAGGCGCACCATATTGCGGTTACAGGCTCCGGACTCATAGACGGCCAGGGAGCCCTTCAGCTTCCCAGGGCCGAACTGCCGGGCGGCGACCTCGACGGACGACCCCGGAATATCCTCTTCATATCCTGCAGCGATGTCTTAGTAAAAGATATAAGCATGCGCAATGCCGGAATATGGAATCAGCACTATCTCAATTGCGAAGATGTGATTGTCGACCGGATAAACGTATACAACCATGCTAACCGGAATAACGACGGCATAGATATCGATGGCTGCCGCAGATTTGTCCTTTCCAACAGCATTATCGATTCTGACGATGATGCGATCGTATTAAAGAGCACCGGAAAAGAAGGCTGCTCTGATATAGTTATCAGCAACTGTATCACCAGTAGTTATACCAATGCCATCAAGTGCGGAACCGAGTCGACCGGTGGCTTCAGGAACATAACCATCAGTAACTGCGTTGTTAAACCTACCAAAAGTAAGACGCCACCGATCTTCGGGAGGACCAACATCGGCATCACCGGAATTTCCCTGGAGATCGTGGATGGCGGTGTAATGGAGGGCGTGAACGTAAGCAACATCGTTATTGAGGGTACAGAATGCCCGATATATGTTCGTCTGGCTAACCGGGCCCGGAAGTACATGGAAGGCATTCCCGCACCCGGCTTTGGTATTATGCGAAACGTGAAAATATCCAATGTCACAGCGTACAACACAGGGAATTACTGCTCGTCAATTACCGGTGTTCCCGGCGCTTTAATAGAAAATATCTCACTTGAGAACATCACTTTCAGGAACAAAGGAGGCTTGAAAGGAGGAGATTACATTGCTTCGCCTGACTCCGTTTCAGAAGACGAAAAAGGTTATCCGGAGCCTACCGCCTGGAAAAATCTGCCTTCCTCCGCTTTGTTTATCCGGCATGCGAAAAATGTTTCTGTTTCAAACATCGGGTTAAGCAGCAGGGATGCTGATACCAGGCCCGCGGTTATTGCGATAGATGTAGATCAACTCAGAGTAAAAGATGTTCGTTTTTTAGGCGGGACAACGAAAGAGATCCAGTTAAAAGGAGTACGGAAACCTGATATTGATGAGGGGTTTAAAGTGGTCAATCTTAAAGGGACGCAGTCAATAAAGTAACAACCAACAGAACGATCAGAGATTGCAGCGGAAAGACGCTGAAGTGTAGTTATTTATTACTTACTCAAAATCTTTCTGGTTACAAATTCATTGAAAAAGTAATCCCTGTAAATATTGCCGATCGGAATTTCGTTTTCCCCAATATAAACTGTATTGTTATCTACAGAATCTATGTTGTTTACATTGATGATGTAAGATTTGCTGACTCGAACAAAAAAGCTTTTCGGAAGCAATTCATGAATAGTTTTAATATTCATAAGGGTGATCACTTTTTGACTTTCTAAGTAAATGATAACATAATCCTTTAACCCTTCAATATAAAGTATATCGCTAAAATGTACTTTGAATATTCTGCGTTCTGCTCTTACAAAAATATAATCAGCAGTTATGTTTTCTATGTTGCTGTTTGTATGTTCAGTATGGAATAATTTACAATACGTATGCGCTTTTTTAACCGCTTTTTGAAAGCGCTCCAATTTTACAGGCTTGATCAAATAGTCAATAGCGTCTACGTCATAACTCTCAGAAGCAAATTCATGAAAAGCTGTGGTAAACACCACTAAAGTGTTCTTAGGAATGGTCCTGGCAAACTCAATTCCATTCACCCCTGGCATTTGAATATCAAGAAATACTAAATCAACAGTATTTTTTGCCAGAAATTTTCTTGTAGCATCTGCTCCGTTAAATGAAGCTATAACTTCCAGATTTTCTGTCTCATCAACCAGTTTTTGGATTGCTTTTCTTGCTAATGGCTCATCATCTACTATTATACAGTTCATTTCACAATTTTAGCGTTAAGGTAATGCAGTACGTTTCCGAATTGTCTTCAATTTTCAAATCATATAAAGAAGGGAACAGGAGTTCTAATCTTCTTTTAATATTCGCCAGACCTAATCCCCCTGATTTATTAACTGCTTTTACAGCGGGTTTTGAGTTTATGCATTTGAAAAAAAGCTCAGTATGGCGAACATCGAAAAACAAATTCACATAGGATGATTTCGCCGAGTCATTATTGTGTTTTACAGCATTTTCAACAAATGAGATAAATAATAAGGGAGGGACCTGCACACCGCTCAATTCGCCTTCTTTGGATATTAAAAAATTAAAATTATCCCGTCTGACTTTTTCCAGGTTTAAAAAGTCTTCTAAGAAATGAATCTCTGAGGTTAATAAAACCGTATCTCTCGAGCTGTCATAAAGCTGATAACGAAGCAGGTCGCTTAGTTTCATCAAAACCTGCGAAGCTTTTTTAGGATCATCTTCAATTAAAACATTAGCGTTGTTGAGCATATTAAAAAGAAAATGCGGATTGATCTGATTCTTGAGTTGCTCCAATTCAGCATTAGTTTTGGCCAGGTCCAGATCATGAATCAGTTGAGCATCCGATATCCATTGCTGGAATAACTTAACTGCTGCCGATGCTATAATAAGCACCATAGTCATAAAAGAAAACGTAAAAAAGTTAATATTATCGTCCTCGTTAGGTAGTAAATCTTGTTTAAAAGAAAAAGCAAAAACTTCGTGGACGTAGTAGGAAAGAATCATGCCTGAAAGCACAAAGAGGCCATAGCTCAGATATTTGTTCTTAAACAAAAATTTAGGAACAAAAAAATACATATTACTGTAAGCTAATAGAATTATCTGAAAAAAAATAACCAGTCGATTGTAGGTCTCGAAAGGTTCGACGTAGTCTGGCGGACTGTAATACAAAACTACAATACAAAAAGCGATCAGTAACAAGTGACGTTGAAACAGGTATTTCTCTGAAACGATCAACTGAAGCATCCAATTGGCATCCATGATTTTTTTGTGTAAAGGTTTACCCATGAGCTTAAAATTTTGAACAAATCAAGGTATACGACAGAAATAAAAAAGTTTACTATACAAAAGCCCATTAATAATATACCAAAATAACATTTACAGATGATATACCGTCTTTAAGGTTTGAATAATA
>DALYUO010000089.1:0-18576 GCA_031981225.1 Pararcticibacter sp. | reverse complement strand
AAGAGGCAAATTTATATCGGTTAATAGATGAAATCTTTTCATTATAATTAACCGATTTTTATTTTAGTTGTATTATAAAAAATAATAATCAAAGTTATTCTATAGATCAAATGTACATAATCTGACTTGTGATTTTTTGTGAAATCTCAGTAACAGAAAAAAGGTCTTGATCGTATTGGATTAATGTTCCAAATGCTGAAAATGAGAAGAAAACTGTACTATGGGACTGGCTCCTAATGAATATCGAGGGATGCAACTAAGCTCATATAATTGTATTCAATGCGGTATTTGTACAAAATTCTTCAAGAGTGAAAGAATAGGATACAAGGATAATATAAAGCCCGTACATAAAAATAGTATTGATGTTGAAATTTAAGTTTATAATCGGATTGATTGCTAATACATAGCATATTTTGAATATAAACCACATCTGGTACAATTAGAATCCATGCAGATTTTCTTATCCTTATGTAGGACTGCAGTCTTTTTCAGTAAGATGAAAAGGTTGGAAATAGGATATTTTACGAAATAAGGGTTTATCTGGTAATTAAAAAGAATGCTTGGTAGACTTTAATATTTGTAATATTTGAAGTTTAGCTTTCATAATTATATTTAAAATAGCATGAATGAAAATTATAACAGTTGGAGAAGTTTATTGGACAATTATAACTCCTATAACAATATGGATAATTTTGAAGAAAATAATGTTTCGCCATCCACCCAGGAAACCTTTCAGGCATACGTAGATGGGGTAATCCCAAGGACTCCCGGTCTGGCGGAGGAATATGGAAGAGTACAATATTTTGGTGCTTTGGATTTATATACCGATGAATATATTATA
The DNA here is from genome assembly GCA_031981225.1 of Pararcticibacter sp. Taxonomy (GTDB): domain Bacteria; phylum Bacteroidota; class Bacteroidia; order Sphingobacteriales; family Sphingobacteriaceae; genus Arcticibacter. The sequence goes on along the minus strand of DALYUO010000089.1, from coordinate 17,735 downwards.
TATACGTTGAACTATTTTGATATACCCTTAGCAAAGCCAGTGGCGGAATTGTTAGATCTGGCAGGGGGGACATTTGCTGCATTATCCGCGGCTGACCGGTTCCGGGTATTATCTTATTTGGAGCAGATATCAGGTTATTTAGTAGAACTGCCGGAGGAAATTGCTGATAATCCCGGTTTTGTGCTTACGATTAATAGCACGTTAAACCGTTATACCATGATAGGATATTATTCGGAATGGTCTGGATATGGTAATACCCGCCTGAATTCACCGGATGTTAGAAACCTGGAATTTTATCCTTTAAGCTGGCAGCAGATTGAGTATCCGGGCCCATCCATGGGATACCGGGCTTTAAGAGAATAACGAGAATTAGGGCGGAGTATAAATATGGATCAAAATGTTGATGTTATTGTAATCGGAGCTGGAGGCGGCGGAGCTGTAGCTGCGAAAGAACTGTGTGATAAAGGGATAAAAGTACTTTTACTGGAAGCAGGGCCATGGTACGGAAATAAGCAGTGGCCTAATCCAAATACAGAGTCTGGTGCGGTAAGCAGTTCCAGCTATGATGATTTAAGTATTGATATCTTAAAACAGAGTTTCACGGATTTAGAAGATGATATGAATGATTGGGTTACCGGTAAATTCCGTTGGGGACCGGCTAACCAGAATCTGTCTCCCTGGTCCAGAAAAATAGCCCAGGGAGGATTTACCTGGCAGAATTCGGGTGTGGGCGGGAGTACCTTAAAATACTTTACCAATTCACCTCGAGCTTTTGTTCAGTCAGTAGATAATCTTTGGCCCATTCCTTATGAAGAACTGGTTCCTTATTATGAAAAAGTTGAGGCCACCCTTCCGGTGAGACCGGCGCCTTCAACAGCAAAAGAACAATTGTTTTATTATGGGGCTCAAAAAGCAGGGTGGCAGCCCTTAACTTCTCCAGATGTTACAGTTCCCGGCTATCGTCCTCAGCCTAATGCCATTTTTGGGCCTAATCCACTTCTAATGAATCCGGATTTTGATTTGCAGAATAACCGCTCTGTGGGATGTACTTTAAGGGGACATTGTGTAAACGGATGTCATATTGGACCTACTATTGAAGGGATAGCCAAAAGATCCACATTTGTCAGTTATATCCCCCGGGCACTCAGTACCGGAAATCTGGAGGTCAGACCCAATACCTTCGTTACCAGAATATTGACAGAGGAAGATACTACAGAAGGCCTTCGCGCTGTCGGGGTATTATACAGGAATACCTGGACAGGTGAAACCGGAGAAGCAAGAGCGAAAGCAGTAGTAATGTCAGGAGGAGGGATTGAGACTCCCAGGTTATGGTTAAATTCCGGATTGCCGGAAAATCCATGGGTAGGAAAAGGTTTGATTAATCACTGGTTTGATACGTTGACAGGTATATTTGATGAAACTGCCTTAATGAATGTATTAGGGGTATCCGATATAAAACCATATGTAGGGCAGAATGCAGCAGCAAGATTTGATTATCCCGGGCTGGGTGTTATTGAGACTTATGGTTTAAGTCCGGGGATTTTTGCCTCAATGGGTTATGCTACAAGTTATAAAGGTTATAGTTTCTTGAATCCTACAGATCCCCAGATGCCCTGGGACGTGGAAGGGCTGGTAGTCGGAGAACAGTTAAAGGAATTTATGATGAACTATAAAAGAACCTTAAGCGTATTGATATTTACGGATGATGATGTAAATCAAAGTAACAGTGTTACCCTGGATCCGGTACGCAGGGATGAGAATGGATTTATACCGGTTATCAATTATAGCCCCAGTGAAGGGGACCAGGAAAAGAGAAATAAGCTGGCAGTGATTGCAGCTGATATTTTAAGGAAAGCGGGAGCAAAAACGGTGATACGTTCCAATTGGCCTCCGGGTATATTCCTGCATATTTTATGTACCATGCGGATGGGATATGTAACGGATACGAATTGTGAAGCTATTCAGGTGAAAAGGCTTTATATAGCTGATAACAGTATTTTGTATAACGGATTGGGCGGACCCAATCCTACTCTTACCAATCAGGCACTTGCGACCCGTACCGCAGACAAAATTGCGGATACCTATTTCAGTTCATAATGAAGCATGCAGAAAACTGCCATCCTGTGGATTCATCAACAGAAATAATGTAAAGATTACTACATAGGGGGATTGCCGGAAGAAAATACTGCTTTAGCAATGGCACTTTCCCCTTTTTTATCATCATTTCAGCAGTACTGAGTGTGATTGCCCGTTGATTTCTATGCATTCACAGATTTTTATTGAACCGTCTATTGACAGCACTGTCATGTTTGACTACTGGCTGAGGATGCTTTTCATAAATTATCCGATATGGAAATATGAAGTTACAATAATGTGTATAATAAAATAGAAAATACTAGCAGATTCAGACTGTAGGGAGTTTACGGCTTCTTATGGTCTTTTTTTATGAAATGGGAACTTGAATGAGATAACGTTCTTTGAATATATCTACATATAATCTTCATATGCAATTGTTAAGATAAAAAAGAAGTAAGAAAAGGAGGATATTTATGTCTTCAAATATGATAATTGCAACTCTATACATTAATAATATGACTTGTGTCAATTGTGAAAACACAATCGAGCATGCACTGACCGGTATAGCAGGTATTCAAAGTGTAAAAGCAAGCTATTCATCAGGAACTGTCACCGTTACTTACGACTCGAACAAAATTAAACTAGATAAAATTGAAAAAATAATTGAAGAACATGATTATCAGGTACAAAGGCAAAAAGATACCCAAAGTGAAAAGAACGCTGAAAGAAAAGCCACTAAAGCAGAGGAGTTATCAAACCTCGTGGGAATAGGAATCATTATATTCTCATTATATCTATTATTAAAACGGTTTGGTATATTGAATATTTTTTATTCTTTTCCTATAGCAAAAGAGGGTATGGGTTATGGTATGTTGCTTATAATCGGATTACTCACCTCAATCCATTGTGTGGCTATGTGCGGAGGTATCTCTCTTTCTCAATGTATTCAAAGGGATTCCGGTACAGGTACCCGACTAAATAAGTTTACAGCGATCAGGCCAAGTTTATTATACAACTTGGGAAGAGTCATATCGTATACCATAATTGGCGGTATTATTGGAGCGCTTGGTTCTGTAGTCAGCTTTTCCGGCACTATGAAAGGAATTGTTCAGATTCTGGCAGGGGTATTTATGGTAATTATGGGTTTAAATATGCTCAATATATTCCCATGGCTACGTAAATTCAATCCAAGAATGCCGAAAATTTTTGCTAAGAAAATCTACGCCCAGAGAAGAAGTAACAGTCCTTTTTATATCGGACTTTTAAATGGCTTGATGCCCTGCGGTCCTTTGCAGGCGATGCAGCTTTATGCTTTATCTACCGGAAGTCCGGTAAAAGGAGCTATATCCATGTTCTTATTTAGTGTAGGAACAGTTCCTCTTATGTTTGCATTTGGGGCACTCAGTTCTTTTCTCAATAAGAAATTCACCGGTAAAATGATGACGGCAAGTGCTGTTTTAGTAGTGGTATTAGGTGTATTTATGTTTAGCAGCGGTGCCAGTTTATCCGGATTAAGTTTACCGTCACTTCCTTTCGCAACAACCCAGGCTCAATCAACTAACACAGCTGAAATCAAAGATAGGGTGCAATATGTAACAACCAGTCTATCCTCAGGTCAGTACGAACCGATTATTGTGCAGAAAGGAATCCCTGTAAAATGGACTATAAGAGCAGAAGCAGGTAATATAAACGGATGTAATAACAGTATTGTAATTCCCAAATTTAATGTTCAAAAGGATTTGTCAGCAGGTGATAATGTTATTGAATTTACTCCGGAAAAAAGCGGAGAGGTTCCTTTTAGTTGCTGGATGGGTATGATTCGAAGCAAAATTACCATAGTCGATGATGTAAATAATATTGATAGCAGTTCATCCGGAACAGGAAAAATTGGTTCTGAAAGTTCCGATAATTATATTGATTATCAGATTCCGACCGATAAAATAGCGGTTGCAGAAATCGATGATAACGGAATCCAGACTGTAGAATTAACACTAGATGAAAGTGGATTTAAACCGGCTGTTATCGTTATGCAAAAAGGATTGGAAACAAAATGGAATATCACCGGGAAAAATGTAGACAGCCTGGATAACAGCACCCTTGTATTTCCTTATTATAATGCACAAATCCAGGTATTGGAGGGAACTAATCCAATTAAGGTATATCCTGAACAGGACTTTGATTTTTTTACCTCGGATACAAATATATTTGGGTATGTAAAAGTAGTGGATGATATTAATAAGATCAATATAGAAGCTATTAAAAAAGAAGTATCAGAATATAAACCTACGGATTATTATGCCGGGGGTGGGGGCTTACCATCCTGCCATTAAATAAATTATATATCAGCTTAAGAAAATATGAAAAGAGAAAGGAAAACATTTATGAATAAGAAATCAGGTAATAAATCAAATCTAACAAAACTAATTATTATTGCAGCTTCTGCACTTGCAATATTAGCGGTTGCTTTCAGTATTAAAGTACCCGGCAAAGCGACTGACAGCAACTCGGATAAGGACAGTCTGCGTGCTGAAAAAGTGACAGACGGGAATATTGTAATTCCTACTAGTGATATTACGGAAACTGCAAAATTTTATCCAGCTGAGATAGATGGTATAGAACTCGAAGTTTTAGCGGTTAAGGCACCGGATGGTTCAATCCGGACAGCATTTAATACCTGCCAGGTATGCTATTCTTCCGGAAGAGGCTATTATGTGCAGGAAGGTGATGTGCTAGTTTGTCAAAACTGCGGTAACCGGTTCTCAATGGATCAGGTTCAAATAACCAAAGGAGGCTGTAACCCGGTACCTATTACAGATGAATATAAAACCATTGATAATGATAATAAAACGATCACTATTACAAAAGACTTTTTATCTGAAGCAACCGTTATTTTTCAAAATTGGAAATAATTCTATTTAGCGGAAGTCTACCGCCTAGTAGTAGAAGTTAGATTTTAACTTTTCAGCGGGGCGGTGTATCCACTGAAATAGTAGCATAGCTGTGTTATAGGTTATGAGCATTTAGCAAAGCGGAATATGAATATCCGCTTTGCTGTAAGGAAACAATATAAATTGAGCTCCTAAGAGTGTAGGGATGGTGAGTTCTAAGTATTTAAAATGTAGCAGGTTTTTTATTAGAAAATGATAATATTATCATTTATGGAATATTCTTTAAAATTATTGAGTGTAATAGATAAGTCAGTAAAAATTAAAAAATAATTTTATTAGTCTTGACAAACAAAAGATTTGACAATATAATTCTTATATACCCCACGGGGGGAGGGTGGTATCGAGCTAAAATAATTAAAGGAGGAGAAACATGGAAAATAAGTCCATTCAAATACAGGGGATGACTTGTGCATCCTGCGCAAAGACAGTTGAAAAAGCCACAAAAAAGCTGGAAGGTGTCTTTGAAGCAAATGTTAATTTCGCAACTGAAAAATTGAATATCAGTTTTGATGAAGCAAAGATTTCCGTAGGAGATATTCAGTCTGCTGTTGAAAAAGCCGGATATAAGGCAGTATCTGATTCTGTAAGCAAAACTTTTAAGATTCAGGGAATGACCTGTGCTTCTTGCGCTAAAACAATAGAAAGAGTAACCCGGAAGATAGAGGGGGTAGCAGATGCAAATGTTAATTTTGCAACTGAAAAATTAAATATAAGCTATGATCCTGCTAAAGTGAAAATTTCAGATATTAAGAGTGCCATTGTGAAAGCCGGATATAAGGCAATCGATGATGAAGTTGCCGCCGACGCTGACAAGGAGAGAAAAGAAAGAGAAAGAAAAGTATTATGGAGAAGATTTGTTATCTCGGCCATATTTACATTACCGCTTTTATATATGGCAATGGGTCATATGCTTATGTTTCCTCTTCCTGGTGTTGTGCATCCTGAAATGAATCCTCTGAATTTTGCTTTGGTGCAGCTGATTTTAGTAATTCCTTCGGTAATTGCCGGATATAAATTCTATACAGTCGGCTTTTCCGCTTTATTTAGAAGAAGCCCCAATATGGATTCCCTGATAGCAATCGGTACGTCGGCAGCATTGTTATATGGTATATATGCAATCATACAGATTAGCGGTGGTAATAAAGAGTATGTCGATGATCTTTATTTTGAAGCAGCAGGTGTAATCATAACACTTATTATGTTGGGTAAATATCTGGAAACGGTTACAAAAGGTAAAACCTCGGAAGCGATTAAAAAACTGATGGGTCTTGCGCCTAAAACAGCAATTGTAATCAAAGACGGTAAAGAGGAAGAAATTCCTATCGATGAAGTAGAAGTAGGAGATATTATATTAGTAAAACCTGGAGAAAAGATGCCGGTAGACGGGGTGGTCGTTGAGGGAACCACATCTGTTGATGAATCCATGCTGACCGGCGAAAGTATCCCGGTAGAAAAAAATCCCGGTAATAATATCATTGGTGCAAGTATTAATAAAAATGGAAGTATTAAATATAGAGCTACAAAAGTTGGAAAAGATACAGCCCTGGCTCAAATTATTAAATTGGTTGAGGATGCCCAAGGTTCAAAGGCACCCATTGCTAAGATGGCAGATATTATTTCCGGTTACTTTGTACCGATTGTTATCTTATTGTCTTTAATCTCATCCTTATCCTGGTATTTTTTTGGAGGAGAATCCGTAGTATTTGCCGTTACAATTTTTATTTCGGTTCTTGTAATTGCCTGCCCTTGTGCTCTGGGGCTTGCTACTCCTACGGCAATCATGGTTGGAACAGGAAAGGGTGCGGAACACGGCGTTTTAATTAAGAGTGGTGTTGCACTGGAGACTACCCATAAAATACAGACCATTGTATTTGATAAGACCGGTACCATTACGGAGGGTAAGCCTAAAGTAACAGATATTGTTACAAATGTCATTTCACAGGACGATTTATTACAATTGGCAGCATCCGCTGAAAAAGGCTCAGAACACCCTCTGGGAGAAGCTATTGTGAAAGGAGCGGAGGAAAGAGGATTAGCATTTATAAAACCGGATTCTTTTAAGGCAATACCTGGTCATGGTATAGAAGTAACGATTGATAATAAGAATGTATTGGCAGGAAACCGGAAACTTATGAAGGAACGTAATATTTCTTTAGAAAAACTGGAAGCGACTTCAGATATATTAGCCAGCGAAGGTAAAACTCCAATGTATATAGCAATCGATAATAAGATTGCCGGTATCATAGCTGTAGCTGATACAGTAAAAACAAATAGTAAAAAAGCCATTGACAGCTTGCATCGTATGGGTATTGAAGTTGCTATGATAACCGGTGATAATAAAAGGACTGCAGAAGCAATTGCAAAGCAGGTAGGTATTGACCGTATACTGGCAGAAGTTTTGCCGCAGGACAAAGCAAATGAAGTAAAAAAACTGCAGGCTGAAGGTAAAAAAGTAGCTATGGTAGGTGACGGAATCAATGATGCGCCGGCATTAGCACAGGCAGATATCGGTATCGCAATTGGTTCGGGAACTGACGTAGCCATGGAATCAGCAGACATCGTATTAATGAGAAGCGATTTAATGGATGTTCCGACAGCAATACAACTTTCCAAGAGTACCATTCGTAATATTAAGCAGAATTTATTCTGGGCATTTGGCTATAATACTTTGGGAATACCGGTGGCGATGGGGCTTCTTCATTTATTTGGAGGACCGTTACTGAATCCTATGATTGCCGCAGCGGCTATGAGTCTTAGTTCGGTATCCGTTTTGTCTAATGCTTTAAGGTTAAAGGCATTTAAACCAATTCAATAAATGTGAAAAAATAAGGAGGAACACAGAATGATTAAGAGAATAACGATTGAAGGTATGAGTTGTGAGCACTGTGTAAATCATGTTACAGAGGCTCTAAAAGAACTTAACGGTGTGGTAAAAGTAGAAGTTAGTTTAGCTTCCAATAATGCAATCATTGAGACATCCCAGGATGTTAAAGATGAGGAGATCAAATCTTCCATTGATGAAGCAGGATATGAGGTTACAGGAATAGAAGTTTTATAATATAAATCTAATTCGGTTATTATTAAAAAATATAGTAAAGATTGTTGGAAGAACTATTATGTATTCATAAGAATAGTGGTTCTTCCAATTTTTTTATTTCAAAGGGAAACCATCCTATGAGATAAAAAGCCTGACCGGCAGGGTACCATTTTGATGTATGGAATTGAGTTGCAAATTAATTTTTTCTGCAGTTAATGGGATATGAATAAACATATTCATATATCCTACATACGAAAAGTTTATAATAATAACGAATCAAGATTTCCCAGCAAAATATGAAGGAGGAATTAGGGTGAAAACCAGGAGTTTGAAAATACATCAAACGAATATGTACTGTCAAAAATGTTTTAATAATGCAATAATTGCGATATCTGCAATTGGTGATATTAAATCACTTGATATTGATATGGTAAATAAAAATATAAATATTATTTATAAAGATAGTACTTTAGATAATGAAAGAATACGTAACATGATTAATAAAGCTATTACAACAGGACACCTATAACTAATAAAAATAGTAATATCGAGTGCTTTGTTAAAAAATGGTTTCTGGAAAATCAATCTGTAATGTTAATAAAACAGTACAATTACTTTAGAATAAAGATTATATACGAAATCTCTTTAACATCCATGAAAACTCCATATTACATCCATATAGTCTCCATGTTAACAAAATATAATAAAATATAGCAAGATATAAAGCTGTTACTGCTAAAATTACAATTTAAGAGAAAAGAACTTATTGATGTGGCGTTAAACGGTAATTTTTTGGCTAAGGTAAAACTATCTTTTATTAAAAATCTAAATGCCAAGATAACGGATTTTACAGGAGTTTACCTATATTTTAACGATACGTGTTATTTGTTATAGGTCGGGGGTGATTAAGATGCGTTATTCTTTGCATAGTAAATTAACGCTATCTTATATACTGATTATTGCTATTATTATTGGCACTATCAGTTTGGTATCCAATGTTATTTTTAAAATACAATTCAAGGATTATGCTGTCCGCAGACAGGAAATGCAGACGGATGAAGTAATAAATTTATTGGAGGAAAGGTACAATATAGAGAAGAAGTGGAATGAAACTGATGTTGAAATAATCGGAATGCAAGCTATGCAAAATGGGTTGATTATAACTATTGCAGATGAGAATGACCTGGTGATATGGTCCACTTATGAGCATAACAAAAACTTGTGTCAGGCAATGTTAGAGAATATTACTTCAAATATGATCTATTACTCAAAAGATTGGGATGGAGAGTATCAGGAAAAATCATACCCTATTTTAAATAATAATAAAAAGATTGGATTATTGATAACAGGTTATATGGGATCTTACTATTTAAATGATGAAGAATTAAATTTTATTGAAACCATGAATACCTTTTTAATAATAATAGGCGTAAGTTCCTTTGCTCTTGCAGCAGTTTTAGGATTATTTATGTCGTTAAGAATAAGTAAGCCTTTGAATAAAATAGTCCGTAAAGTATTAATGCTATCAGAAGGTAAATATAAAGAAAAGCTTAAAGATGTTACTAATACTAAGGAAATTAATATTTTAATTCAAACGATAAATCAACTTTCAAGCGCCTTGGAAGATAAGGAAAAATTGCGCAAACAGCTTACCCAGGATGTATCCCATGAACTCAGGACCCCTTTAACATCGATTCAAGGTAATATGGAAGCCATGCTGGATGGTATATGGCCAATTAATACTGAAAGATTATCATCTTGTTATGATGATATTATTAGATTAAATAGACTGGTAAGTAGGATTGAAGATTTATCCAAAGTGGAAAACGAAAATATTTTACTTTATAAAGAACAATTTGATATCTCGAAACTAATTATTAGGGTACTTAATAATTTTGAAAATGAATTTTTTTATAAGAATATTAAAGTAAATTACATTGAAAATAAAATGCTGGTTTTTGCTGACCAGAATAAACTGATGATAGTGCTGGATAATCTAATATCAAATGCGATTATGTACTCAAATGAAAGAAGCAGTATTACTATTCATGTTGAAAAACTTCAAAAAGGGATAAATATAAGTATAAAAGATACTGGTATAGGTATAGACAAATCGGATCTGTCATACATTTTTGAACGGTTTTATCGGGCAGATAAATCCAGAAACAGCAAGGTAAATGGAGCAGGAATAGGACTTACTATAGCTAAATATATAGTTGAGGCCCATGAAGGAACCGTATCAGTAAATAGTAAAATAGGTGAAGGATCAGAATTTATTATTTCATTGCCTAATGTGTCCGGATTGTTATAAGAAATCGTAATGAAATTAAATAATTCGGTAAAAATAATTTTTAAATGATTTATATAAATAAAATCATATTCAAGGAGAAAATACCATGGATATTAATGAAAAAATAAAGAGAAGATATAACCGAATAGCAAGTGTTTACGATATTTTTGAACAACCGATGGAACTTATGTTATTTAAGAAATGGAGAACTGAGGTTTTAAGTTCATTAAAAGGAAAATGTCTGGAAGTTGGTGTAGGTACGGGAAAAAATATTCCCTTTTATCCGGATGGTATTGATATGACAGCAATTGATTTTAGTGAAAAAATGCTTGAAAAAGCAAAAGATAAAGCTTATGTATTGAAAAAAAATATAAAATTTATTCATATGGATGCCCAAAATATGGATTTTAAAGATAATACATTTGATAGTGTATTTACAACTTGCGTATTTTGTTCCGTACCAGACCCCGTTAAAGGCTTGATGGAGATAAAGAGGGTATGCAAACCGGATGGAAAAATTATTATGATAGAACATGTCAGGAGTGAGAAAAAAGTAATCGGACTAATAATGGATATATTTAATCCGATTACCGTTAATCTCTATGGTGCCAATATTAACAGAAAAACAGTTGAAAATGTACGAAATGCAGGTTTTACGCAAGTTAAAGTAACGAATCTGGCTGGAGATATAGTTAAGAAAATTGAAATAAGTAATAAAAAATAAAATTTTTGATAGCGTTTCAAATTTAGTGTTTTAGCATTTGAACCTTAATTATTTTATAAAATCCATGAATCATAGTAAAGGCTGAAATCCTTGCCTTGACAGTGCTTCATGGATTTTTCGTAGTAATTTAAGCTTAAAATGGAGTATTCTGTAAAACGAATTTTAAAGCTTCTTTTCTGTCTGAATTATAACCAACAGTAGCTATTTATTCGGTCCAGGATTTGCTATTACAAGGGTGTACCTGGCAGCCAGATTGTTATTGTTTTTATTTGGTCTCCTTTTGCTGTTCACAAAATTTTAAATATTTCTACATATAGTCTACATAAAGTAAAACTATAATGAAATACGAAACACATATATTTTTATCAAGGCCAGTAGGATAACTCAGAATATCCTGCTGGCCTCTCCTTTATTATGGGATAATTTCTAGTATAGCGCCTTAACGCAATCATTTTCTTACCATAAATTCATAAACTAATTTACTTCAAGTTGCTAATAATAAACTTGCCGCATATTTTTCTATTTCTGCTAAATAACCGTTTTTTGCGTTTTTGATTGATTCTTATCCTTTGGATACCTCCTCTGTCATTTATGTTCCAAGGGCATTCCTCCTGTTCTAGGAGATAAGTTGTATTCCTAAGTCTATAATTCAGATAATGATATATATGCCGAAGAAATATTGAAGAAAATGTAGGGATATTTCTTGTTGAAGTCTATGGCACGGACTATAAATTACAAGGTATTCTTTATACTGAATACAATCAATATGATTATCTATAAATTCTAAATCATTTAAGGTTAAATGACTTTATAAACTTGTAAATTTCAATCTCATTACCGTTTGAATCTTTGACTTTAGATTTTTTATATTCCCAACCTGTTACTTTGGTTGGGTTAACTCCTGCATCAGTTAACATTTTTGAATCTAACAAAAATTGTATATCGGAATCGTTATTAAGCATATCTTTAGCCCAACTAAATATATTACCGTTTTCTAGATTAATTCCATAATGATCTAATTCAGAATGATATACTACCTGAGTTGGTCTGATTTCAATGATTTTTCTAAAAGAATCTAAGGGAGTTGCTTCCCCATTGTATGTTAGATTTTCATTTCCAAGCTTTACACCAACCATTATTTTTTTATTAAGTACAATGTTCGCTGGTAATTTACTTAAATCAAGACCAGCATCTACAAAAGGTTTTGAGTCAAATTCTATCAATACATCATGATATGGGCTTTTGCTGAAATCCTTACTCCAAATAAATCTTTCATCACCATCTGGCGCGATTAGAGCCCAGCCACCATAAATTTCATCTGCCTTAACATTTTCTGGTATAGTGTCTAATACGTCTTTAAACGAAGATATTGCTGCTTTATCTTCGGTTTTAGGCTGTTGACATGAGACAAGTATGAACATCATTGAGAGTACTAAAGCGAATACAACTATTTTATTTTTCATATTAATCTCCATTCTATATTGTTCAAATAAGTACCTTTATTAGTATAGACTATTAAACTGTTTTTTATTTCATCCCCATTTGTTTCACCCATTTCAAATCTTCTTTAGGTGGGCTCTAATCTTCTAAAAAGAGAACATAAACAGGTAAATGTTGATAAGGTAAGAGACATTGCTGAAAAAGCTGCCAGCCGCCATTTTCTTTGGGAATATTTAAACAAGGTTCGCAACGAAGGAAAGATGAATATCCTTGGTATTGGCGAATCTAACCTAAGAATTCATTTTAATCGGTACAGAGGGATGGACTCATAATATATAAATACAAAATTTTTCATATAACTGACATGATATGACATATTTATATAATGTTTTATTATACAATGGAATAAATTGGTATTTGCTCGAATTACTAATTTTTATGCCGTTATTTTGAGGAGGAATGATTATCAGTATAGTACTTAACGAAAAAAAATCTAAATAACGTAAGTAGGGCAAAACTGTTTAAAGACAGTGACGCAAAGCCACAGGGTCTAAGGTACTGCTTGCAGCATACTATGACAGCCTGGCTACCAATTGTATCACTTATGTACTGTAACTCTGCCCTTTTAGGCAGGGTTACAGTTTTTTTGAATTTATAGCTTTAAGGGAGCTATAAATTGATCTGTTAGAGTCACTTGTCTTTCGTGTTTTGTCTTTTAAAAACAGGAGGGCAAAATGGGGAGTATAACAATAACATCTTTGAGAGGTTTGAAATAAAGGAATCTCTTATAGACGTCATAATATTGAATACCTAAAAAATCAGTTAACAAATAATCCGGACATTAAAAGACCCGTAATTTGCTATTGGCAATTTGCGGGCTTTTTTTGGTTTCCTGATAAAACGTTAATTTCAATAGGTTGCCGATCTCCTCCGCTTGTTCTTCATTTCCCGGATAAAAAAATTCGAAATGGAGGACAAGCCTTATGGCAAAATATCAGAAAAAGACGAATTACCGGGAGAAATATCCCGGTTTGAGTGATGAAATCATTGAGGTACTGGAAAAAAGTGACCGAAAAATGGAGTATCAGCAGTACGACCTGAAAATAGAGAAATATAAAATTGATTCTGTAACTGGTGCAGCTAAAATCTTTCCCAGCCGAGAGGATTCCTATGATCGGCTTCTGGAGGAAAACAGGCAATTTGCCACTGATGAAGAATGTGTAGATGATATAGCTGTAAAGGCAGTATTAATTGAAAAAATGCTGATCTGCATAAAACTACTTACTCAGGAAGATCAAGAATTGATCACTGAGCTGTATTTCAAAGGTAAAAGCGAGCGAGAGTACGGAAATCAAATCGGTATTTCTCAGAAAGGTGTCAGTAAGCGAAAATATAAAATCTTGAACAAACTTAAAAAAATGATGAATATTTAAAAGTTTTGGTTCTGAACCCCCTCACTTAACGTGGAAATAAGTGAGGGGGTTTTTCTATTCCTCTTTTTGGTCCTTGAAAATTTTATATCCAGCAGCTTAAATACATGAACTGTCCAGCCGTGATGAGCGGCAGCGACGTTGACAGGCGCGCGGTGACTGCCTGCGGATGAGTGACAGGCATCCGTCGAACCGATGACATCGAAGGTGATGAGCGAGAACGCCCGGTCATTAAACGGTCTATGGTAGACCGTATCGCAATGAAATGGACTGTGATAATGCTACTTCCGCCCAGCCACAGACATCGCAATGGGGGCGGCTCGCAGAGATCCTGGGAGAGGTGAAATTCCTATGAGGTTTGCCAACCACAAACCGTTTATGCTGCTGCCCTAGCTTCGGGAAGCAGTGCCGAATAGAAGCTTTTAAATGAAGAACAAGCAGATTATTTGATCTTAGAAACTACGCGGCAGGATATTTATTGCTCTTTTCCCATCCTGCTGCGTCCTTGTGAGATTAAACACCAAAAAGGAGGTAATTTTATGAACAACAAACCACTCAATGAATTGCTGGAGAAGGACCTGGCCGTCGGTTACGTCTATAGTTATGATGGGATGCGTCAGGTCTATTATTTTGAGAACTCCCCGGCAAACATTGCAAATTTTATCATGGTCCTTGGCGAAAACGCAGACAAAATCGTTTTGACAGATCAGGTAGATAGGCTAATCCTAAACACCTTTGGAGAATTCATCAACCAGTGCCCTGATCAGGCATTCCTGCAGGAAGTCCTGAAAGAGCTGGTACCCATGCAGATGGGGGAAAAAGAACCATCCGAGATACTGACTGCCAGTGAGGATGAATTTGCGAAGCTCTTGTATGAAGAAGATCAACAGGTAACGGAAGCCGAGCTGCGGATGATGTAGCTCCGATTTTTAATTAAATGCGGAATGGAGGGTTTTTATGAAAGAACAATTACGTGCTTGGATCTATTGCCGGATTGATTTTCCGGAAGATACGCATGGAACCTTGAAAATTCAGAAGGAAGAACTTTATGATTATGCAGAGCAGATGGGCTTTGCTGTTATGGGCTATGCAGAAGATCTGGGAAGTAGTCTGAATTTAAGCCGCTCCGGTCTGCGGGAGGCTGAAAAGGCAGCAAGCGAAAATCAAATGGATGTACTGCTCGTGAAAAGGCTTGAACGCATTGGACGGGACACAACACAAGTTCTGGAATTTATCCGGGGACTGAACCAGTTGGGCATCACGATTTATTCCCCGTTGGAGGGCGAAATCCGTCTGGAACAGCAGGGTCTGGGATTCTTTCTGCGTTAGGAGGGGTGCTCATGTCAAAAACTCAGGCATCCAACGAGGTGCAGTATAAAATCTCCATAAAATACCTAAACATCCTGCTTCGAAATGGCATTATAACTTTAGATGAATACAAAAAAATAGACGATTTGAACAGGCAAACCTTCACGCCTGAACTTTCTCAAGTATATGTGCGATAACACTAGCTTTCCGGGAAATTATGTGGTAATGTGTGTAGCTAACAGGAGGCCACATGTAAGAAAGGAGAAGATCGAATGGCAAAAAATGTACAAATTATTCGTCCTGTTAAGCAGCAAATTATCCAGCAGTTACAGCCTAAAAAGCGGGTCTGCGCCTACTGCAGAGTTAGTACTGATTCCCGCGAGCAGCACAATTCTTTCTCGGTACAGATGGACTATTATAAGAATTTCATCGAGGGTCAGGAAGATTGGAAGTTCGCCGGGATTTACGCTGACGATGCACGAAGCGGCACAAAACTGCAAAAGAGAGATGACTTCTTGCGGATGATGAAAGACTGTGAGGACGGGAAGAACGATATGGTTATCACCAAATCGGTAACCCGCTTTGCAAGAAATACAGTAGACAGCATTCAGGCGATTCGCAGGCTGAAGGAGCTTGGAATTGGCGTCTATTTTGAAAAGGAACACATCAACAGCATGTCGGAAAAAAGCGAACAGATGCTGACCATTTTAAGTTCACTGGCACAGGGTGAAGCCGAAAGCATATCCACCAACAACAAATGGGCGGTACTGAAACGCTTTCAGGACGGCACATTCACCATAAGCTGCCCTGCCTACGGCTATACCAGAGATGATGATGGTGAACTGATCATACAGGAAGAAGAAGCCATGGTAGTACGCCGGATTTTCCGAGACTACCTTCACGGAAAAGGAACCTATCTGATCGCCAAGGAACTGACCGATGAAGGCTATCCTACAATCCGCTCCGGTGAAAAATGGAGCGACGGAGTGGTTAGGGAACTTCTTCTGAATCCCGTTTATTCCGGTAATCTGCTGTTACAGAAAACCTACACGACTGAGGTACTTCCCTTCAAGCGAAAGCATAACAGAGGGCAAGTGCCTCAGTATTTTATTGAGGACAACCACGAACCACTCATAACACCCGAACAGGAGGAGGCAGTGAGGAAAATCATGGAGTACCGAAGCAAACAGCATGGCGTGGATTCTGAAAAATGTCAGAACTGCTATGATTTGAGTAGTAAAATCCTCTGCGGTGAATGCGGAAGTACCTTCCGCCGGCAGAAGATCTATATCGGCAAGCCCTATGAAAAAATCCAATGGTGCTGCCACCAGCATATTGAGGATAAAACCAAGTGCGGGCAGAAAGCTGTCCGTGAAGATATCCTTCAATATGCCTTTGTCCTCATGTGGAACAAGCTAACCAGCAATTATGCCGACATCCTGCTTCCCCTGCTGGAGGTGCTGAAAAAGATACGGATGGATGAACAACAGGAGCAGGAAATCGAGGACTGCAACAATAAAATTATGGAACTCACAGAGCAAGGACATATCCTGAGTCGATTGATTTCAAAAGGGTATATGGACCCTGCTGTTTTTATAGAGCGACAGAACGCCCTTACTGTGGAGCTCACCGCGGCAAAGAAAAAAAGAAACCAGATTCTGGACAACAATGGATTTGAGCAAGAGATCGCAGGGACTGAGCTTTTGCTGGAGCTCATCAAAAACAACCCTGGCATCCTTGAAGCATACAGCGAGGACTTATTCTCTCAAGCAGTTGAGAATGTCATCATACGAAAGAACCAGATAACTTTCCGGCTGATCAACAAGCTGGAGCTGACAGAGTCCACCGGAAAGGAGGAAGAACGGAATGGCACAGCGGCACATGCCCATCGGCTATAAGCTGGTGGATGGAAAAATTCAACTGGATGATCCCAAGGAAAATATCGTAAGACATATTTTTCAGGAATATGCATCCGGGGCTTCCCTTTTGGACATAGCAAAAGCGATGACGGCGGCCGGACTCCCAAACGCAAACAATCAGCCTAAATGGTATCATGGAACGGTCAGCAATATACTGGATAATGTAAAATATCAGGGCGACGGGTTCTACCCTCCGCTCATCGACAAAGAATTGTTTGAAAAGGTTCAGCGCCGCCGAGATGAACGCTGTGAAAAGCTCGGACGGAATCTGCAGCTTAACAGCGCAAGCCGTCAATCAGTTTTTTCTGATATCCTACATTGTGGCGAATGCGGCGACGTTTACCGAAAATATGTAGAGCATTGTGGAAAGCCTTCAAAACGGACTTTCTGGAAATGTAAGAGATATATTCATAAGAACAAGGTTTGCTGTTGTAACAGTTTTCTCACAGATGATCAGATCAGATCGGCCTTTCTTTCCATAGCCAATCGAATCATAACAAACCAGAAATGGCTGGATCGTATTCCCAAAAAGGAACCCGCCGTAAACAACTTTGAATATATCA
>DALYUO010000088.1:6148-18589 GCA_031981225.1 Pararcticibacter sp. | reverse complement strand
AAAAACTCCTACTCTCTTGTAAAAGGAAAGAGGGTGCCTTTTTGGACACCCCCTTCAACCTAAACCTTATCACAATTAAACCAACTTATCATCGGTTCTGAAATAAAAACGGTCTGTCAGAGAAAATGTTTTATGAAAATTTAAAAATATCAGGAAGCAGCCATAACCGTGTCCTGATGGCGTTTTACCGTTTCATAGGCCTTATTGATTGAATCGCTTATTATCGTTATTAGTTCTCCGGGTTGTACCTTACCAATAACATAGTCCCAGGCTTCTTTACTGTTACCGATTACCTCACAGGGAATTCCAGGCTTAACTTCTTTTATTCCTTCCTGTAGTAATACTATAAGCTCATCATAAGTCCTGTCCCGAAGGTATTTCTCCTGGCAAATTATGATATTGTCAAACATTCCGGCTGCCAGCCGGCCAATCTCGCGTATGTCGTCGTCTCTTCTGTCGCCAGTGCCTGATATAACCCCTGTTCTGTAACTTGCTTCTGTATTGAGAATGAACTCTCTCAATCCTCTGAGTCCGTCGGGATTATGCGCATAATCAACCAGGATTTTAAAATCTCTGAATTCAAAGAGGTTCATTCGCCCCGGCGTATGGGCCGGAGAGGGAACGAATGTTTCGAGCGAGGTTCGAATGTCTTCGATTTTGAATCCCCACAGGAAAGCGGCGAGGCCGGCGGCCATAGCATTCTGAGTCATGAAATGAACGGTTCCGTTAAAGGTAATGGGAATATGACTGATTTTAGCGATGCGGATCTTCCAGTTGCCTTTTTTAACCGTAAGAATACCCTGATCGTTAAACGCAGTCACCCCTCCACGGCTGCAGTGCTCTTCTATCACCGGGTTATTCTCGTTCATGCTGAAATAAGCGACGTTACAATGAGTAGTATCCCGGCCAATTTGAACACAATGTTCATTATCCGCGTTTAAAACTGCCCATCCGTCTTTCTGCACCGCCTCTACCAATACCTGCTTTACGTTTGCCAGATCGTCGAGGGTGTGAATGTCCGAAATGCCAAGATGATCCTCCTGAATATTGGTCAGAACAGCGATATCACAGCGACTAAAGCCCAGCCCAGCCCTTAGTATTCCACCCCTGGCAGTTTCAAGAACAGCAAATTCAACGGTGGGGTCCTTCAGTACAAAAGCAGCGCTGGCAGGGCCGGTGGTGTCGCCCTTGATCATGAGGGAGTTCTGGATATAGATGCCGTCGGAAGTAGTATATCCCACCCTGTAGCCGTTGTTCTTGATAATATGGGCTATGAGGCGGGTTGTAGTAGTTTTGCCGTTTGTTCCGGTGATCGCAATGATGGGAATCCGCGCCGACTTCCCCGGAGGATAAAGCATATCAATAACCGGGGCAGCAACATTTCGTGGCTGACCCTCGCTGGGGGCGAGATGCATTCTGAATCCCGGAGCCGCATTTACTTCCAGCACGACGCCTCCGGTTTCATATAGGGGCTGCGACAGGTTCTCGGCCATAATATCAATGCCGCAGATATCCAGTCCGATTACTCTGGCAATCCGCTCGCAAACGAACACGTTATGCGGATGAACAATGTCGGTGACGTCGATAGCTATTCCACCGGTGCTCAGGTTGGCGGTAGATTTAAGGAACACCGTCTCTCCTTCAGCCGGGATAGTTTCAAGAGTGTATCCCTTCTTTTGCAGGATGTCCATCGTATCGCGGTCGACGGTAATTTCTGTGAGCACATTTTCGTGCCCGTAACCGCGTCGCGGATCATCATTAGCAATCTCTATAAGTCTGGAAATGGTATGTCTTCCGTTACCCACAACATGGGCCGGAATGCGGCGTGCGGCGGCTACCATCCTGTTATTGATCACAAGTACCCTGAAGTCGTAACCGGTGATAAATCGTTCGGTGATTACTTTTTCAGAGTACTTTTGAGCATGCCTGAACGCTTCCAGTGCCTCCTGCTCCGTTTTAACATTGATTGAGGCGCCCTTGCCATGATTGCCATTCAGCGGTTTGAACACGAGAGGGAAGCCCATATCACTTATTGACACCAGCAATTCTTCCTCCGTTGAAACAGTCGTACCGTCCGCAACCGGTATTGCCTGTTCCTTCAGAATGCGCTTGGTTTCTTCTTTATCACCGGCAATATCAACAGCAATGCTGCTTGTATTGTCTGTAAGCGTCGCCATAAAACGTACCTGATTCTTGCCATGGCCCAATTGAACGAACGAACCGGCATTAAGCCTGATGTAAGGAATATCACGTGCTTTCGCCTCATCAACAATGGAGCCCGTACTTGGTCCGAGCCTTTCATTGTCTCTCATTTCGCGCATAGTAATAATGTCGTCCCCGAGATTGTATGCCGAACCCTCAATAAGGGCTTCTGCAATCCGAACCGCCGCTTTTGCAGCATAGATTCCTACGTTTTCTTCAATATAGGCAAAAACGACGTTATAGACGCCGGTCGTTTTAGTACTTCTTGTCCTGCCAAACCCGGTGTCCATTCCGGCAAGCGTTTGGATTTCCAGCGCAATATGTTCAATAATATGGCCCATCCAGGTGCCTTCTTCCACGCGTTCAAGAAATCCACCATCGTATCCCTTAGAACAGCGGTGAGTGTACAAAGTGGGTATGAGATCTTCGAGCCTTTTCTTAAATCCTGGTATCTCGTTACTGGGTTTGTATTCTAAATCCTCCAGATCCAGGCGCATCTGTATAAGTTTTTCCCTTTTTATTGACCAGATGTTGGGACCTTTAAGCACCTGGATGTTCATTATTTTCATTGGGGTAATCTATTTTAATACAAAAAGAGTTTATGTCATTTATTATTTAATGTCGGGGTACACAGCTAAGCGCTTTGTTAAGGTTCCCTGGTTTAAGCTTCCGCAAATGCTTCTGAATAAATTCATATCTATATAAGGTCAATTCGTACTAAACTGTAAGCTTATCATGGTTTAACCTATTGGTTGTGTATTCCTTTTTGATTTTATTCTATCGTTGGATCATTCATTTCTTGTGATGCCAAAGCTTATATCATTTCAATCCCAGAGATAAACATCGGTCTATTTAACCAAGTATAATTGATAAAGTTTTTGAAAATTATCAGCCTTCAGGATAGATAGACGCGGCTCTATGCGCTGTTTCTGTAACTTGCATATCAAAACAAGTTTATCTAAGTTTGATATATATAGATTTGAGATATGAGATTTGAGGAAATAGATATTTTATACAGCTCCGCGTCATCTTGACACTGTGCTTTCGCTTTCCGCGTGATTACTCATATCTCGCTTTCGTCTTGATACCTGATACTTGTATCTTGATTCATTATTAATCAGAAGGAATATGCTGCCTAAAGGGAAACTTGTTATTATTGGAGGTGCTGTAGATCTGGGGAGTTCTTTAAGTTATAATGAGAACATCAGCCATCCGCATTATATTAAGTTTTTTGAACGCGGGATATTGAAGCGAATGATCACTGAATCGTCGAAGGGAGAGGATTCGGTAGTTGAAGTGATCACCACAGCCTCTAAAATTCCCGAAATTGTCGGCGCCGAGTATATAAAATCGTTTAATCAGCTCCAGGTGGGTAACGTGAATGTACTTGATATCCGCTCGAGGGATGTGGCGTCGTCGCCAGAGGTTAAGGAGAGGATAAAAAATGCCGATGTAGTGATGTTTTCGGGAGGCGACCAGCTTCGGCTGAGTGCCATCTTTGGCGGGACTGAATTGCTGAGGATACTGAAAGAGCGATATCAGAATGAATCTTTTATTATTGCCGGCACATCGGCAGGAGCTGCAGCAGCGTCTACCAATATGATCTATCGCGGCAATAGCAGTGAGGCTTTAATAAAAGGCGAGGTTCAGATTACCGGGGGACTTGGATTTATTGATGATGTGATCATCGATACCCATTTTGTGCAGCGAGGAAGGATGGGCCGTTTATTCTATGCTGTAGCCAGTAATCCTGGAATGCTCGGTATTGGCCTTGGCGAAGATGCCGGCTTGCTGATCAAAGGAAATACAATGGAGGCAATAGGCTCGGGACTAACAATTCTGGTTGACGGGCGTTATATAAATGAGACCAGCATTTATGATGTAGAGATAGGATCGCCGGTTTCAATTGATAACCTGAAGGTTCACGTGATGTCGATTTTCGACAAATATGATCTGCACAGGCACCAGCTGTTTATAAACCAGGCCATACGGGTAGAAGAAGATGTTTACCTTAAAGCCAAAGACAAAGATTAATGAAACCAGCAATTATTATCCATGGCGGTTTTTTTAGTGAGTCTTCCGGTAGTAAGGAAGTGAAAACCGCCAAGCAGGAAGCTCTTAAGGCGATTGTAGGCAAGGGATATGATTTTTTGCAGCAGCACACAGCCGTTGAGACTGCTGCATATACTGTGGCCTTGCTTGAAGACTGCGATCTTTTTAATGCAGGGCTGGGGGCACAAATACAAGCCGATGGAAAGATCCGTCTGAGTGCTTCCTTAATGGACGGAAAAAGCAGGAAGTTTTCGGGCGTAATAAATATTGAGGAGGTAAAAAACCCGATTTACGTAGCTGAAAAATTGATGTCGTTTGAGGATAAAGTGTTAAGCGGTGCTGAAGCACAGGAATTTGCAAGGAGGGAAGGCTTTGGTTATTTCAACCCTGAAACGCGGCAACGAAAGGAGGACTATCTTAAGAAGCTGAACGAATCGCTGAGGATGGGAACCGTTGGATGTGTCGCCCTCGACAGAGAGGGTAACCTTGCTGCTGCTACTTCAACCGGAGGTAAGGGGTTCGAAATGCCGGGAAGAGTAAGTGATTCGGCAACCGTTGCCGGCAACTATGCGAATGAAGTTGCAGCGGTTTCGTGTACGGGAGTGGGCGAAGATATCGTAAACGCTGCTTTAGCCGCCAGCATCGTTACTCGTGTGACAGATGGAATGAGCCTGGCAAACGCTGTAAACAGATCCTTTAATGAACTGAAATCTTTTGATGGCTTCGCCGGAGTGATAGGGATATCTTCAAAAGGCGAGGTGTTTCATGAGTGTTCACATCCTTATATGGTTTGGGCCTTAAGTTCCGGAGAGACTGAAGTGTTTTCTTAGTCCTTCAAGAGCGAATACCGCTCGGAAAAAATAAATGTAACTCAATGTCAGATATATACGTATCTTTGGCTAAGAGTTTATCTGTTGAGTGAAAGAACATGGGGGTTAAAATTTTAGTATGTGCGGCAGCATTCATGCTTGCAGGATTAAATGGTTTTGCAATTTCATCTGATTCATTATTAGTAAAAAATAAGCCTGGAAGGGTAAAAATAGGCCCGTCTAATTTTGATGCCACGCCTGTTGATTCCGCCCTGCTGAGAAAACTGCTGGTTAAGGAACGTCTTCAAAAGAAGGATAAGGAGACTCAGGAGCTGATCAAATACCAGAATACAGTTCTTCTAAGGAATTTACTGAACGAGACGGAAACTTCCGACGTTCCCAACGAGCGCATTTTAAGCACCCTTGACCTGGTTCTGGAAGAATACCGTCGTACGAATGATATCAAAAGTGAGTCGCTGATCCTGAATACTCTTGCCGTGTATTACGGAAAAAAAGGTGAATCTGATAAAGCAATACAGTACTTTAAAGAGGCGCTTATTCTAAAGGAACGTCTCAATGACAAGGCGGGAATGGTAAAGATTGCTGAAAATATGGCAGCGATATACCAGATTGCCGGGAAGTATGACAAGGCAGCCATCCAAAATGAATATTATATTCAGCTTAGTGTGGCACAAAAGAAAACAGCGCAGGCCGCCGAAGGGTATCTGAACCTGGCCGAGAACAAGCTGTTGCAGAATAAGTACACTGAATCAGAATATTGCATACTTAAAAAAGCACTCCCAATGTTTACCCGTACGGGTAATAAAGCGGGCCGGTTAAAATCGTTTGAGAGTTTGGCGAGAATCTACTATACGCAGAACAGGCTTTCGGAGGCTAAGTGGTTCTATATTCAGGCTCAAACTCTTGCTACAAAACTTAATAACAAAGAGGCGATGCTATCAAGCCTGATCCATTTAGCTCAGATTAAGAGCGCCTTAGGAGAACATGAAATGGCCCTGAATGATTACCGTGAAGCAGAACTGCTCGCCCTTAGAAATAACTTTCCTGTTAAACTGGTTCAGATAAAAGCCGAGATCGGTGAAGTTTACAGCCAGATGGGAAATTACCTTGCTGCAGGTTCGGCACTGGATGAATACTCGAAATTACGTGAAGACTTATTGAAAAGCGTTATACTGTAGTGCTGGTAAGAACATATCAATACTATTGTAAAATTTATATCTTAAAAGTAACAATTTATACTAATTTTGGTCTGAAGAAGTTAAAGAGGCAGTACAAAAACTGCCTCTTTTCTTTTATACCGAAAAAACTGGTATAGAATTAGTAGAAGAGAGAGATATACGAAAATGGATTTTAAATCTTTTAAAGAAATGCTGAAAAAAATATTCCTGGCTTTGTTTATGGTGGCAGTAATTGCTTGCAAAGCTAAATCAAGGGTGGATACCGCCGCAGACAGCACGCATAATTTGAAGCCGGAAGCTCAGCAGAACCTTGTTGCAAGCGAATTGGTTAAGATCATCGAAAGTGCCAACTTCAAAAAAGTGAAACTTAACGATTCCATTTCTTCAGTAATATTCGACAGGTATCTGAAACAGCTGGATGAGGGGCACAACTATCTCCTGGCAAGCGATGTAAAGGAATTCGAAGAATACAGATACTCCCTGGATGACGATTTACGCGAGGGCGACCTAAGCGCTATGTTCAGGATGTTTAATGTGCTTCAAAAGCGCTATGAGGAAAGGCTTCGTTATTCTCTTGCTCAGGTAAACAAACCTTTCGATTTCACTAAGAACGAAACGTACACCTATAACCGCGAAAAACTTCCATGGTTTAAGTCATCACAAGAGGCAGATGAAGTATGGACAAAACGAGTGAAATACGATTTGCTTAACCTCAGACTTTCTGGAACAGACGCAGCCAAGAATGCCGGGCTCTTAAAACAGCGTTATGAAAATCTCCTTTCACAAACAAAGAAATTGAATAATCAGGATGCATTCCAGGTAATGATGGATGCTTTCACCGAATCTATAGATCCGCACACCAATTATTTCAATCCGGAGAATGCGCAAAGATTTAACGAAGAGATGGCGCGTACTTTTGAAGGAATAGGCGCGAGCTTGCAACTTGAGAACGAAGTGGTGAAAATAGCCGGAGTAATTCCTGGTGGTCCTGCCTTCAAATCGAAGAAGATAAATGTGAACGATAAGATCATTGCCGTTGCACAGGGAGCGGATGGAGAGTTCGTAGACGTTAGAGGATGGCGGCTTGATAATACTGTTCAGAAAATTAAGGGCCCGCGGGGTACCCTTGTGCGGCTGAAGATCATTCCCGCCGGGCAGGAACTTTCTGCCCAGCCTAAAATCGTTTCCCTGGTGCGCGAGAAGGTAGTTCTCGAAGACCAGTCGGCCAAAAAGAAGATCAAAACAATTACCTCTGGCGGAAAAACCTACAAGATAGGCATCATTGAAGTGCCAGCGTTTTATATGGATTTTAAAGCGTATCAGGCAGGCGATCCTAATTACAAAAGCACAACGAGGGACGTAAGGCTTATTATTGATACGCTAAAAAGAGATCAGGTAGATGGAATTGTAATGGACCTGCGTACCAATGGAGGAGGTTCGCTAATGGAAGCGATAGAGCTGACGGGACTTTTCATCAAGACGGGACCAGTGGTGCAGGTTCGTGATCCGCGCCGTGTAGAGATTAATGCTGATGACGATCCGTCTATTATATGGACCGGCCCACTTGGCGTGATGGTTGACCGCTTTAGCGCTTCGGCCTCTGAGATATTTGCTGCAGCCATTCAGGACTATAACCGTGGCGTGATTATGGGAACCCAGACCTATGGAAAGGGTACAGTACAGTCGGCTCTTGATCTTTCAAGGTTTATTAGCACTGTAGATGAACTGTTAAATAAGTTTAAGGGCTCGGATAAAGAAGGAACCTCTGCTACTGCAGGCCCGAAATATGGTCAGATCAATCTTACCATGGCTAAATTCTACAGAATTAATGGAAGCAGCACCCAGCATAAAGGAGTTATTCCTGATATTCAGTTTCCAATGATCTTCCCGGCTGATAAATATGGTGAAAGTTCTGAGCCCTCAGCTCTGCCTTTTGATTCCATAAAGCCGAGCAAGTATGCACCCGTTGCTAATCTTCAGCCAATAAAACCTATGCTGGTTAAGCAACATGAGGAAAGGATGAAAGCTTC
The DNA here is from genome assembly GCA_031981225.1 of Pararcticibacter sp. Taxonomy (GTDB): domain Bacteria; phylum Bacteroidota; class Bacteroidia; order Sphingobacteriales; family Sphingobacteriaceae; genus Arcticibacter. The sequence continues at coordinate 10,297 of DALYUO010000088.1, read as the reverse complement.
GTCGGATTACAAATATCTTTTGGAAGATATAGCACAATTTAAGAAGCGTGAGTCTGAAGCCTCTGTTACACTAAACGAAGTACAGCTTAAAAAAGAACGCGAAGAGCAGGAGGCTAAAACCTTAGCCCGTGATAATAAGCGACGTGCTTTACAGGGACTACCTCCGCTAAAAAAGGGCGAAGTAAAGCCTAAGGAAGAGAATGATTTCGTACAGGACGAGAGCATGAAAATTATGGCCGATTTTATAAGGTTTAACAAGGCCGGCCAGTTTACTATGGTATATTAGTGTTATTTATATGTAGTAAGTCGTAAGTTTTAAGTATAAAACAACTGATAGTCTTTGTTTTAAGAGAAAACAATAAGTGGTTTTACCTTTAACATAACAAGTTTATCAAATAAGTTTAATTTTTTAAGAAGCCGGTTTACGCCGGCTTTTTTCGTTTATCAAACTATCTGTTTATATTAAGGTTTCCTTGATATGGCTACGCAACTGCTTCAGTTTAATGATAAAGGTATCTATTGCTCCGCCGGCGATTTTTATATAGATCCATGGAAGCCTGTAGAATATGCTGTTATCACCCATGCTCATTCAGATCATGCACGTTGGGGGAGTAAATTTTACCTGGCTCATCGTCTTGCGCGGGGCGTATTAAAATATCGTCTGGGGGAAATACAGCTGGAAACAGCTGAATACGGTGAGCCGATATTTCGCAGGGGGGTTAAGATATCGTTTCATCCTGCCGGCCACATTATTGGCTCAGCACAGGTAAGGGTGGAATACAAAGGAGAAGTGTGGGTGGTATCGGGGGACTATAAAACCGAAGACGATGGGATATCTACTCCGTTTGAACCTGTAAGGTGTAATACTTTCATTTCTGAATGCACCTTTGGTATGCCTGTGTATAAATGGCCTGCACAACAAAAGGTACATGAGGATATTAATCAATGGTGGAAGCAAAATGCAGAAGAAGGGAAAATTACTTTTATCGCGGGATATTCCCTGGGAAAGGCACAGCGTATATTACAGCAACTAGACCAGTCTATAGGCAAAGTTTTTTTGCATGGGGTAATTGCAAATACAAACAGCGCTCTTGAGAGTGATGGGGTGAATCTTCCGCCTGCGGCGTGGCTAAGTCCTGAGGTAAGTATAGGGGAGGTCCGGGGAGGCATTATAATTTGTCCGCCCTCGGCCATTGGTACTCCCTGGATGCGAAAGTTCCATCCTCATTCATTTGGATATTGTTCAGGCTGGATGGCCTTGCGTGGAGCAAAGAGGCGAATGGCTGCCGACAGGGGCTTCGTTCTTTCGGACCATGCCGACTGGCAGGGTTTGATCAGCGCCATTGATGCTACTCAATGCGAATGTGTTTGTCTCACTCACGGCTATACGGCTTCTTTTGCACGCTATCTCCGGGAGCGTGGCTACAACGCTCACGAGGCTCATACCTATTATGGCGCGGAAGAAGAAACGGCAGAGCTTGCCGATAGCGGTGCCGCGGCTGGTCCCCAGTCATTGCCGGAAGAGGAAGGAGGGATGTTATGAAAGACTTCGCACAACTTTTTTCGTCGCTCGACGAAACCAATAAAACGAATGAAAAGGTTAATATCCTGAAAGAATATTTTATTTCTGTCCCCGATGCCGATAAGATCCATACGCTGGCTTTGTTTACAGGCCGGAAGCCCAGGCGACAGATAAACTCCACGTTGGTAAAGCAGTGGGCGATGGAGATGGCGGATATCCCCCAATGGCTGTTTGAAGAAAGTTATCAGGTAGTGGGTGATCTTGGCGAAACCATTGCTCTTCTTCTCCCCGGGAGTGAAGGGACGCAAGACAAATCGCTGGCAGAATGGATTGCCGAAATAAATGGACTTTCTTCTCTTACTGAGGAGGAGCGGAAAAGCTGGCTCAAAGAGTCCTGGGCCATGATGGATCAGCAGGAGCGGTTTGTGTTTAACAAGATATTAACCGGCAGCTTCCGCGTAGGCGTTTCTCAAAGCCTCATTATTAAGGCGCTTTCGGAGATCTCGGGACTTGAACCGGCTACGCTTACCCATCGGATTATGGGCAACTGGGATCCTCTTACCTTTAGTTTCTACGACCTGCTTCAGGAAAAAGACGCGTCGGACGATATCTCCCGTCCTTATCCTTTTTGCCTGGCCTACGCCATTCAGGAAACATCAGATCAGACAAAGACCGCAGAAGAAATGGAAGCCGCCCTCGGAGACCCCGGTCTATGGCAGGCTGAATGGAAGTGGGGTGGTATAAGGGCCCAGTCCATCCACCGGGCTGGGAAAATATTTATCTGGACGAGGGGAGAGGAGCTGGCGACAGACAAATTCCCGGAACTGCATGCATTTTTATCCGGCCTACCCGAAGGTACTGTGCTCGACGGGGAAGCTATTTGTTTTGCCGAGGGCAAGCCTCTGCCCTTTAATGTACTTCAAACGCGCATTGGAAGAAAGAACCTTAGTAAGAAAGTTCTTGAAGAGAGCCCGATGGCCTTTATCGCTTATGATTGTCTTGAGTTCGCAGGGGATGACATTCGATCAATGCCCCTGAAACACCGCCGGTCGGTGCTTGATATGCTCCACGACAAAAGCGAGTTTAAAGATGTTTTCAGGCTTTCTCCCGTTGTCCCTTTTGAGAGCTGGCAGCAACTCTACGACCTGCGTTTGCGGGCAAGAGAATATCAGGCAGAAGGGTTTATGCTGAAGAAAAAGGATTCGATATATCAAACTGGCCGAAAGCGCGGCGACTGGTGGAAATGGAAGGTAGATCCTTTATCGGTCGATGCAGTAATGATCTATGCACAAAAGGGCCATGGCCGCCGTGCGGACCTGTATACTGACTACACGTTTGCCGTATGGGACGGCGATAAGCTCGTTCCTTTTGCCAAAGCCTATTCAGGATTGACCGACCAGGAGATCAGGCAGGTTGATAATTTCGTGAAGCGCAATACCCTTGAAAAGTTTGGACCAGTGAGGACTGTAACGCCATCGCTGGTTTTTGAAATAGGATTTGAAGGAATAAATAAATCAACCCGGCACAAATCAGGCGTTGCGCTGCGTTTCCCCAGGATCCTCCGATGGCGACATGATAAGAAGATCGAAGACGCCGATAATTTGGATACGTTGAAGGCAATGCTTGAGCAGTAAAGTATATTTGTTTTTATGACCCCCGGCGAAAGGATAATATCTGACTGGTTTGAACAGAAAGGATGGACGCAGTTCCCCTTTCAAAAGGATATGCAGAATGCATACCTGTCGGGATATTCCGGATTGCTGAATGCGCCTACCGGCAGTGGCAAAACCTTCGCCCTTTTTCTTCCTTTCGTAGCAGATTATATCAATCGTTATCCCGATGATTACCACGCAAGGAAGAATAATGGCTTGCTCATGCTCTGGATAACGCCCTTGAGAGCGTTAACAAACGATATCCGGAAAGCAATGCAGACGGCCGTGGATGATATAGGTCTGCCATGGGTAATCGGAAGCCGCACGGGCGATACCTCTCAGAAAGAAAAGGATGCATTGCGAAGGAAACAGCCGGAGGTGCTGCTTACTACTCCCGAGAGTCTCCACCTCATGATCGCTCAGAAGGACTATCCCAAACTGTTTAAGAATCTTCAGGTTGTAGTAGCCGACGAATGGCATGAATTGCTGGGAACAAAGCGAGGCGTTCAGCTGGAACTTGGGCTTTCGCGGCTGAAGAAGGTTGCAGGGAACGGGTTGCAGGTTGCGGGAAGTGGGTTGCAGGAAGGGGGTGGGATGCAAGTTGCAGGTTGCGGGCTGCAGGAAGACAATGAGTTGAATGTTGCGGGTTGCAGGTTGCAGGATGAAGTTGCCACAGGTATTTCGCCCGCTATAAAGGAGCCTGCAAGTGATACCGCTAATTCAGCACAGCCCGCAATCCAGAACTCACAACCTTCAACTCACAACACACAACCCGCAACCCACAACCCAACCCTCCGCATTTGGGGGATCAGCGCTACTATAGGCAACCTGAGTCAGGCGGCTGCGGTATTACTGGGCAATGATGTGCCTGAGGAAAAAATTAAGCTCATACGGGCACACCTGGATAAGAAGATAGAGATCGAATCGGTAATCCCCGATAATATTGAAAAGTTTTCGTGGACCGGACATCTTGGT
>DALYUO010000088.1:0-6138 GCA_031981225.1 Pararcticibacter sp. | reverse complement strand
GTATTAAGCTGTTACCTCAGGTGATGGAAATCGTTGCCAAAAGTAAAACTACGCTGATCTTTACCAACACGCGCTCACAATCGGAGATATGGTATCAAACCATCCTTGATAAATATCCGGAGTATGCCGGCATCATGGCAATGCATCACGGATCATTGGATAACGAACTGAGAAGCTGGGTGGAGGAGGCGCTTCACCGGGAAATGCTGAAGCTTGTGGTTTGTACGTCAAGCCTCGACTTAGGTGTCGACTTCAGGCCTGTCGATACAGTGATACAGATAGGCAGTCCGAAAGGGGTAGCGAGGTTTATGCAAAGGGCAGGGCGAAGCGGTCACCATCCGGGCGCAGTATCAAGAGCCTGGTTTGTGCCTACGCACTCCCTCGAATTGCTGGAGGGAGCAGCTATCAAGCAGGCGATGGTGGAGGAAGTGTTTGAAAGCAGGGATCCGGTAGTTCTGGCCATGGACGTTCTGACTCAGTATCTCGTCACGCTGGCGGTATCCGACGGGTTCATCCCTAATGTTGTATTTAAAGAGTTAAAAACCACATACGCTTATGCTGATCTTCAGGAAAAGGAATTTGGACAGATCCTCGACTTCATAACCAAAGGAGGTAAAACGCTTTCCCAGTACGACGAATATCTCAAGGTGGAAATCGAGAACGGCCTTTATAAGGTAAACAGCAGGCGTGTGGCCATGCGGCACCGCCTTACAATGGGAACGATAGTAAGCGACGTTAGTATGAGGATTAAGTTCCTGACGGGCGGTTACCTGGGCTCTATTGAAGAAGATTTCATCTCGAGGCTGAAGGCGGGAGACAACTTCTGGTTTGCCGGGAGAAGCCTGGAGCTGGTAAAGGTGAAGGACATGACCGCCTTTGTAAGGAAATCCAATAAGAGTACAGGAAGGATCCCGAGCTGGATGGGCGGACGTATTCCTTTGTCGTCTCAGCTATCGGCTATGTTCAGGAAGAAGCTTGATGAGGTGGCCCGGCATATAGAGAAAGATGCTGAGGTAAAAGCTCTACGGCCCCTGTTTGATATGCAGGCCGAACTTTCGCATCTGCCGCATTCTTCAGAGTTTCTGATTGAGAAGTTCGAATCAAAGGACGGTCATCACCTGTTCTTTTATCCTTTTGAAGGCCGGCTTGTACACGAAGGGATGGCTTCTCTTTTTGCCTGGCGCATTTCAAAAATTAAAGAGGCGAGTTATTCAATCGCGATGAACGACTACGGCTTCGAATTATTGACAGACGAAGATATCCCCCTGGAAAAGTCGCTTGCATCGGGCCTGTTCTCTGAGGATAACCTTTTGGATGATATTCAGAATAGCCTTAATGCAAATGAAATGGCCAGAAGGAAGTTCAGGGATATTGCTCATATTGCCGGACTTGTATTCACCGGCTTTCCGGGTAAGGCAATGAAGAACCGCCATCTTCAGGCGTCAACCTCACTGCTTTTCAACGTCTTTAGCGAGTATGAGCCAGACAATGTACTGGTACGGCAGGCATACAATGAGGCTTTACAGTTTCAGCTTGAAGAGTTCAGGCTTAGAGAAGCGTTACGGAGATTGCAAACCCTCAAGGTTGTTATCAGGGACTGCAGCCGGCCAACGCCTTTCGCATTTCCGATCATGGTAGACCGCCTGCGCGAAAAGCTTACCACAGAATCACTCGAAGCGAGAGTGGCGAAAATGTCTCTCGATTACTCCTGATATTGTAACATTTCACATTTTTGTTTATCATAAATTTTATTCTTCAGTATGTATATGAAACTTATTAAATCACTAAGCATCGCAGCGCTTCCGGCCCTGATGTTTGCTTCATGTTCTCAAAACAGGACTTCATCAGAGGAAAACAAGAGAACTGTTTTTTTCGATAAGGCAGGAATGGACACCACCGTTAGTCCCGGCGAGAACTTTTTTCAGTACGCCAATGGAGCGTGGTATAAGAATACCGGCATCAGAGTCGGGATGGGGCTCTTTCTATGTTCTTTATGATGAAAACCTCAAAGATCTGAAAAAGATACTGGAAGAGGCATCGAAGGATAGTAAAGGAGCGAATGAGCAAAAGGTGGGCGATTTTTATGTTAGCGGTATGGATACGGCGGCTATCGACAAAAGAGGTTATGAGCCGGTAAAGCCATTGCTTGCCAGAATAGATGCTGTTAAAAGCTCTAAGGAACTGGTAAGCTTTGCCGCCGGTAGTTTTAAGGAAGGCGAGTCGTTCCTATTTTCTTTCTTTGTCGGACCGGATGACAGGATCAGCACGAAGAATGCAGTCAACTTTCAACAATCGGGTTTAGGATTGCCTAACAGGGATTATTATTTTAACACCGATCCTGAGAACCAGAAGATCCGCAAGGAATATGTAAAATATATAGCAAAGCTGTTCACGCTTACCGGTACCGATTCGGTAGTCGCAAAGAAGAATGCGGATGCCATTCTTAAACTGGAAACAGAGATAGCCAAATCACACTTTACACCTGTAGAGCTGAGAGATCCGGTTAAAAACTACAATAAGTTTGCCGTAGCGGAATTTCAGAAGCAGAACCCCGACTTCGACATGAAAGACCTTCTTTCAAGACTTAGTCTGAAGACCGATACCATCCTGGTAGGGCAACCGGGCTATTATAAAGCGCTTACCGGACTGCTTAAATCGCAGCCACTCGATCTATGGAAGAACAAGCTGAAGTTTGAAGCGCTGAGCTCTTCTGCCTCTGCTCTAAGCACTCCGTTCAGGAAAGCAAGATTTGATTTCTACGGAAAGGTTCTGAACGGTCAGCAAAAGGAGCAGGACCGCTGGAAACAAATGGTAAGTAAAACAGACCAGGGCCTGGGCGACTTGCTCGGACAGCTGTATGTAGAAAGACATTTCCCGGCAGATGCAAAAGAAAGAATGCTGAAGTTGGTTGATAACCTTCAGAAGGTATACCAGTCGCGTATTGAAAAACTTGACTGGATGAGTCCTGATACGAAGAAAAAGGCGCTTGAAAAGCTGAATGCGTTTACAAAGAAGATTGGCTATACCGATAAATGGAAGAGCTACGATGATGTTGAAATCAGCAGATCTAAATATTATGAGAATCTTCAATCCATCGCGAAACATGACTATAAAGAGATGACAGATAAGCTTGGTAAGCCAGTGGATAAAACAGAGTGGTTTATGACTCCGCCAACTGTAAATGCTTATTACAATCCAGCTTTTAATGAAATAGTTTTCCCGGCGGGTATACTTCGTTTCCCATTCTTTGATAACAGCGCCGACGATGCGATCAACTACGGTGCAATAGGAGCTGTTATAGGACATGAGATGACCCATGGTTTTGACGATCAGGGACGGCAGTACGACAAGGATGGCAATTTGAAAGACTGGTGGACGAAACAGGATGCTGAGAAGTTTACCAAAAAAGCTGACGGAGTAGTAAAACAGTATAATAACTACACTGTCCTTAATAATCTGCATGTAAACGGACAGCTTACACTTGGTGAAAACCTGGCTGACATTGGCGGAACTGCAATTGCATACGAAGCATTCAAGCTGACCGACCAGGGTAAAAGTGATGGGAAGATAGATGGATTCACTCCTGATCAGCGTTTCTTCCTTGCCTATGCGCAAGTGTGGCGTATAAAAAGCCGCGACGAATTGTTAAGGACTCGTATCAGTACAGATCCGCACTCTCCGGAGATGTTCCGTGTAAACGGTCCTCTTTCGAACATGCCGCAGTTTTACAAAGCATTTAACGTAAAGCCGGGCGATAAGATGTATCGCGCGGAAAATGAACGGATAAAGGTTTGGTAAAACAACTGTATAAGCGACGGTTGCGCTGCATGCGTCTGTCGCTTATACAATGATTCGTATAGTTTTATTATTGTGGCAGCCTATTTGCTATTATCCGGTAAATAAGATGTCTATGAATTTAAAGAGAACCTTTGGTACCATTTTGACAATACTGGGTGTTGTCGGACTAATATATGCCGCGATTGGTTTTGTTCAGGAGTCGGGAAGCTGGCGTGAGTTGGCAGTTTATGGTGTGTTGGGAATTATATTCTTTTCTACCGGAATAGGCCTGATAAGAAGTACCAGTGACGTCGCTAAGATGTAAAAATAAAGGGCTGCCCTAAGGACAGCCCTTTTTACCTTGGCAAGGTATAATTGATTGAATTATAATTTCTCTCTTAATGACTCGATCAAACGGCCGCCTTTATAATAATAGCGTTGCCAGTAAGATTCGTTGAGGTTGCTGATCATTACCCCTCTGCTGCTGGAAGCATGCGCAAATTTATTATTCCCCAGATATACTCCAACATGCGAAATAGCCCTGCTTCTGATCTTAAAGAATACGAGATCTCCCTCCTGCAACTCATCCTTACTTACAGGATTGACCATGCTAAAGATGTTGCGTGAGTTATTTCCTATAACGGTATTGAAGACCTTTTCATAAAGCTCAAATGCAAAACCGGAACAATCGATTCCTCTTTTAGTATCACCACCTAAGCGGTAAGGAGTTCCTAACCAATCGTATACAAACTGATATAATTTAACATTCGATGTAGCAGAAACAGCTACTCCCATGATCTGCGAAAAATAATCCTTGGCAAGATTGTCCGGATCCTCGGTGGTTTTCTTGGTTGTTTGTGCCTGGGTTGACACATACGTTAACACAATTAGTATTGCTACTATTACTTTTTTCCCCATTCTAAACATCGTTTATCAGTTAAACAACAAGACTTATAAACGCCCTCTTGTACTAATTAATGTACCCATTACTTGTACGAGCACTGCAAAGCTAAATAAATATTCCTCATCTGCAAGGGTTTTCTGTCTATTTTTAACAACTTTTAACAAACTTTCGTATGTCTTTCTAGACACCCGGCTCAAAAAAATACTTTATTGTTTCAGTATACAGCTATGCCATAAATTATGTTTCAAAAAATATTTTTTTCCTATGACAAAGCAGTTTTGCCGTACCGTGGCCGGGGACATTAAGCAGACGTGTTTGGGAAATGCCCGCCCGATGCTTTTCCGCAGTGGTGAGAGCTATGATTATCTCAGAAACACATTTGAAAGTAATTGAACAAATTCTATATTTGCAGGGTAATCGGCATACAGCCGGTTCGGGATGTAGCGTAGCCCGGTATCGCGTCAGCATGGGGTGCTGGAGGTCGCAGGTTCGAATCCTGCCATCCCGACATTAAAGACCCTTAAACGGGTTCAAAACCCTCTAAATTGTATGATTTAGAGGGTTTTTTTACGATAATTGAAAAATTATACCCCAAACAAACCCAAACAATTATCAACTTCTCAATGCCCTATTTCGCACCCTGTTTTTAATCTGTACAATTGTTCGATGCGTTTTGCCGGCGATCGGTTTGGTCACCCTTAAAGGTTTTAAAAATTTAATCTGCCCGGTGAGGCTTTGGATGAGCTGAGACGGGCAGTGACAAAAAGTGTGGAAAGGAACAAATCGTATGAAAACAACCAATTCGTTCAGCATCCTTTTTTTTCTTAAAAAGGATAAGGGAAGTAAAGGCTTTGCGCCTTTATATGTTCGGATTACCGTAAACAAGAACTTTGTTGACATCTCCCTGAAGCGTCGGATCAAGGAAAGCGCGTGGAACAGCAAGCTTCAGAAAGTGAACGGCTCGGAGAAGGAAGCCAAAGAAGTGCAGGAAAAGATCCGCCGGATGAGAACGGAGATCAATGCCGCGTATGACGAGCTCCGTTTCTGCAAGGAAGTGGTGAGCGCGGAAGCCATAAAGGCAAAGATGGAGGGCATGGGAGAAGAAGAGCAGATCACCCTGCTGTTTCTAATGACCTATCACAATACCGAAATCAAAAAGCTGCTGGAGCCAGGTACCATGAAGAACTATTACAGTACCGAACGCTATATCAAAGAGTTCCTCCTCAAACGTAAGAAGAAGACCGACATCTATCTATCGCAGCTTGACTACAAGTTCATCATCGACTTTGAGATTTACCTGCGCCAGCGTGAGCCGGACAAAGGTAAGCGCCCTTGTACCAATAACACCGTGATGAAGCACATGGAGCGGCTTCGCAAGATGATTAACATTGCCTTGAAGAATGACTGGCTGGCTAAAGACCCGTTTTTGCGCTTCGAAAGGCGCACGATCCACCGCG
>DALYUO010000087.1:15982-18594 GCA_031981225.1 Pararcticibacter sp. | reverse complement strand
CGGTTTGGTGCCGGTATTTATTTGTGCCGCTTTTCTGGAGGGATTTGTAACAAGGCACACGGAAATGCCAGTTTGGACAAGTGTATCTATCCTCTTGCTCTCGCTGTCCTTTATCATCTGGTATGTGGTGATTTACCCATATCAGCTAAATAGAAAAATTAAAGAAACACAACAACAATAATGGAACAGAAAGTAGAACTAAGAAAGGTTCGCGACTTTGGAGAGTTAATTAACGACACATTTGTATTTACCAAACAGAACTGGAAGCCCCTGCTGAAGGCTTATTTTACCATCTGCGGGTTCTTTTTGTTGGCAGCTGCTGTTGTGGCCGTGTTTCAACAGCAGAGGATGGCACAAGCTTTAAGCTCGTTTCCGCCAGGTACCACTCCTTTTACTGTATACGGCTGGGACACTGTGATAAATGTTGCGTTGGTGATGCTTTTCTATGTGATGATGACGCTCACTACTTTTTCGTACATGAGCCTTTACAAGGAAAAGGGCAATGTGGCGCCTTCGGTTAACGAAGTCTGGAGTTACGTGCAGTACTTTTTCGGGCGGATGTTTGTGGCGCAGATCCTGCTATCAATACTTATCATTATTGGCTTTGTTTGCTGCTTTATCCCCGGCATCTATTTAATGCCTGTTACATCCATCATGTTGGCAAGCATCGTGTTTGAGAATTCGTCACTAAGTTATTCGTTCGACAGGGGATTCAAACTGATTAAAGGACAATGGTGGACTACCTTTGGCGCTATGCTCGTTATGATGGTGGTGTATTACGCTGTGAGTATCGTGCTGGTGCTGCCGGTGAGTATAATCACAGGAGCAGGAGTGTTTCTTGGAAAGTTTAACATGCCTTTTCCTTTTCTCTTGGCAACTGTGGTGTTGCAATATCTGGCACAAGTTTTTATGATCCTGCTGTACCTGCTGACAGGGATTGCTTATTTCAGCCTGGCTGAAGAGAAAGACGGGGCGGGGCTCAGCGAAAGGATCGGCAGTATCGGGAAAAGTGATCCTTCGGCCGACCTGCCGGAAGAACAATATTAATTGCATAGCAGGAGTGATGTTAAAAGCCTTTAAAAAATTACCAAATTGAAGACGGGAAAAATATTACTTATTCTTTTCCTTCTTTTTGCTATGACTGGCCCGGACATTCAGGCCAGGCAGGCCTTAACGGTAAAAAAAGACAGTGCTGGTACTATGGTGAAGAAAGCTCCGCAGACACTCCGGAGCGACACGATGCGTCTTCAAGTGAGGGGATTTAGTAAGGATGCTCTCAATACCTATCGTCGCGACAAGGATTTTAATTATAATGAGAAAGGCGGAGACATTTCTGTTTCCTGGTGGGAAAGGTTCTGGGCATGGGTGTGGGATAAGTTCAGAAAGATTAACTTATCTGCAGTTCCCGGGTCGACCACTTTCTGGAAAGTATTTTTTATTGTTGCCTTTAGTGCAGTGGTCATCTTTATCATCGTTAAGTTAACGGGGATGGATATCACACTGCTGTTTAAGGGGAAGCCAAAGATGGTGGAGGTACCTTATCGTGAGTCGCTCGAGAATATTCACGAAATCTGTTTTGATGAGGAGATAGAGAAGGCTATAGAAAATCACGACTTCAGACTCGCTACCCGTTTGCTCTATCTGAAGACACTGAAGCGCTTGAGTGATACAGGACGAATCAAATGGGAGCTTGACAAGACAAACTCGGCCTATATAAACGAGTTGAAGCATCCGGTGCAAAAGAAACTATTCGGTGTGCTTACCCGTGAGTTTGAATATGTATGGTATGGCGGCTTTCCGGTTGATCTGCCGGTGTTTGAAAAGATAAGAAATACCTTTTTGGATTTTAACAGGGAGGCTTACAGATGAAGCAGCTAAAGATCTATCTGGCAGTAGGGAGCGTCATTCTTTTAGTCTATCTGGTAGCTCAGTATTACCGGCCTAAGCCTGTCAACTGGACGGTTACCTTCAATAAGGAAGATAAGATCCCCTATGGTACTTACGTAGTATATAACAGGCTGAAGGATATTTTTCCTGTACAAAGGATCAGGACGGAAAGGCGGGCGCCTTATCTTACTTTTACAGAAGACAGTGTTGAAACCGGATCGTATATACTGATCGCTGAAACGGTAAAGATCGATGAGTATGATTTTCATAAGCTTAGGAATTATATGCTGAGAGGAAATACGGTACTTATTGCTGCTTATTATCCAGGTACTTATCTTACCGACTCTCTCGGCATCAAGATCAATACGGAGTTAAACCAGGGAAGTAAGAAAAATACATCGCTCCACTTTGTTAACCCTTCCCTCGATCCAGCAAAGAAATATCGATTTGATAAGGGAATAGGGCAACAGTACTTCAGTGATTTTGATACCTCTAAAGCTGTGGTTCTTGGAATGAACAGCAGGGGACATGCTAACTTTATAAGGTATACCTATGGTAAAGGAAACCTGTTCCTGCTCGCCAGTCCCTTCTTTTTCTCTAATTATAATATGCTTAAACCGGACGGTGCTGAGTACGCTTCGAAGACCTTGTCGTATCTGAAGCCGGGCAAAGAAGTGGTGTGGGACGAGTTCTCCAGCTTGGGTAATGAAGATGACCAGTCGCCG
>DALYUO010000087.1:14405-15972 GCA_031981225.1 Pararcticibacter sp. | reverse complement strand
CGCCGATGAGAGTCTTTCTCAGGAATCCTTCTTTGAAGTGGGCGTGGTATCTTTCACTTTTCAGTCTTCTGATCTTCGTGATTTACGGAATAAAGAGAAGACAGCGCATCATTCCGGTGATAGAGCCTCTAAAAAATACTTCTGCCGACTTTGTTAGTGTGGTAGGTAGGGTTTATTATGAGCAGAAGAATCATACCGACATTGCAAGAAAGAAGGTTGTTTATCTGCTTGAATATATCCGCTCAAGATATAATCTGAAGATGGAGCAACCGGATAAGAAGTTTTCTGACCTGCTTAGCGCCAAGTCGGGTATTGACAAGGAACTTATAGTCGACCTTGTCCGGCAGATAGCCCAGGTGGCGAAGTATAATATGGTGAGCGAGCGTGAGCTAATAGAACTAAACAAGAATATTGAATCCTTTTACCAGAAATCAAGATAATGGAAGAAGAAATTTTTGAGAACCGGACTGACCTCAGTCAGCTTAACGCATCTGTTGAGCAAATCAGGGAGGCATTAAGCAAAACTATTATCGGGCAGAACGAAATGATCGACCTGCTGATAGCGGGAATCCTGGCAGACGGCCATGTGCTGATTGAAGGGGTGCCAGGCGTTGCAAAGACGCTCACGGCCCGGCTTCTGGCGCGTAGTATTGATGCTGACTTTTCACGTATTCAGTTTACGCCCGATTTGATGCCGTCTGACGTGCTCGGCACTTCTGTTTTTAATCCCAAAGAAGCCTCCTTTGAATTCAAAAAGGGTCCGATATTCGGCAACGTAATCCTTGTAGATGAAATAAACAGGGCGCCGGCGAAAACACAATCAGCCTTGTTTGAGGTAATGGAAGAAAGGCAGGTAACGATTGATGGACATACCTATAAAATGGATGAACCCTTTATCGTTCTTGCTACTCAAAACCCGATTGAACATGAGGGAACTTACCGTCTGCCGGAAGCACAGCTTGACCGCTTCCTCTTTAAAATAGAAGTGGGATATCCTTCCCTGGAGGAGGAAACAATGATTCTCATGCAACAGCATCAGCTGAAGACCAGCGATAAATTAAATGAGATTCAGCCTGTGCTGTCAGAGCAACAAATCATGGACTACCGGGCGCAGGTGAGAGGGCTGCATGTAGAGCAAAAGCTGCTGGAGTTTACAGCGCAGATCATCCATGACACCAGAAACAGCAAGTCACTCTATCTTGGAGCTTCTCCGAGGGCTTCATTGTCGGTGATAAATAGTGCAAAAGCGATCGCAGCGATGCAGGGAAGAGATTTCGTTACTCCTGAAGACATCATAAGGGTAGTGCCTCCGGTACTGCGTCACCGCATAATCCTTACGCCTGATAAGGAAATGGAAGGGGTATCGGCAGACGAGGTGCTGGCAGATATAATTAAGAAGATAGAAGTACCACGTTAGGTAGTAAGTTATACGTTTTAAGTAATACGTTATAGGTTTAAGTATATACAATAAGCTTAAGACGACTTGGAACACCTTTATATGAACCAGCAAAGTATACTTACAACGTACAACGTATAACTCAAAATACATAGCATTGGAAAGTTTTTT
>DALYUO010000087.1:13108-14395 GCA_031981225.1 Pararcticibacter sp. | reverse complement strand
TCACCAGATATTACCGCAACTTGTTTCTGAGCAATCGCCTGTTTACGGTGCTTGGCTGCTGTGTGGTATTGTTCATTCTATCGTTTTTCTTCCCCTGGCTTGGTGATGTGCCGGCCTTGTTTTTATGTACGGCGGTACTTCTGTTTTTTGCGGATGTATGGCTGCTTTACCGTACGGACGAGGGGTTGTTCGCCCGACGTAACGCTCCCGAGAAGCTGAGTAACGGGGATGAAAATAAGCTGGGAATCTATATTGAAAATTTTTATGGCTTTGCCATCAATGCGGGCATTATAGATGAAATTCCTTTTCAGTTCCAGAAGCGTGATCTGTGGTTTGACACGCATCTTAAAAGCAGACAGCATAAGATCCTGGAATATTTTCTTAAGCCTTTAAAGAGGGGCGAATACGAGTTTGGCGCTATTCATGTGTATGTGAAATCGCCGCTGGGTCTTATCAGTCGCCGGTACACTTTTGAACAGAGGATGGTATTGCCGGTTTATCCTTCATTTCTGCAAATGCGAAAGTACGAGCTGATGGCTGTTTCCAACCGGCTTAGCGAGGTGGGGATAAAAAAGATACGAAGGCTAGGGCATAGTATGGAGTTTGAGCAGGTGAAGAACTATGTGTCGGGCGATGATTACCGTACAATCAACTGGAAAGCTACGGCCCGACGGGGTGAACTGATGGTGAATTCGTACACGGATGAAAAATCGCAGCATGTGTATTGTGTGATAGATAAATCGCGTGCTATGAAGATGCCTTTTGACGGGCTCAGCCTCCTCGATTATTCCATTAATGCCTCACTGGTTTTATCCAATATTGCTATTCTGAAAGAAGATAAAGCTGGCCTCATAATGGCTTCGGAAAAGATAGGAGCAGTGGTGCCGGCGGATCGGCAGGCGGTGCAGATCAGAAAGATACTGGACGTCCTTTATAAAGAAAAGACCCGCTACCTTGAGATAAACATGGAGGCGGTGTATAACAAGATCAGAAGCACTTTGAAACAGAGGAGTCTGGTTGTCTTCTTTACAAATTTTGAAAGTATGTCGGCCCTGCAGCGTCAATTGCCTTTTCTAAAAAGAATTGCCCGCTTTCACTTACTTCTGGTTGTGTTTTTTGAGAATACCGAGCTGAGAAAATTAAGCGAAGCACCGGCTGACGACGTGGAGGGTATCTATATTAAGACCATTGCCGAGAAGTTTACCTTCGAAAAAAAGCAGATTGTTAAGGAACTGGCAAAGTGGGGGATACAATCTATCCTCACCTCTCCCCAGCATCTTACAGTAA
>DALYUO010000087.1:10232-13098 GCA_031981225.1 Pararcticibacter sp. | reverse complement strand
TAAACCGCTACCTGGAGATAAAGGCAAGGCAGGAAATATAGCTAAGGCACCACCCGGGGGTGAAACGTTTAGTTCTTCTGTTACAAACTTAAATTTATTAGCTTTGTTCAACCTCTATAAGCCGAATGAACTACCAGTTATTGTCAGATTACGAATTGATGGATCTGCTAAAAGCTTCTGACGAAAAGGCTTTTAAGGAGATATACCTGCGGCACTGGAGAGGCGCTTTCTTAATAACCTACAAAAAAACCGGAAATAAGGAGCTTTCCGAGGAATTGCTCCAGAATATATTTCTGGATCTGTGGAGAAAGAGAGACACAATCAACATACAAAATCTTCCTAATTACATATATAGCTCGGTAAGGTACGCTGTTATTAATCACGTTAAGTCGCAGATGGTTCAGGAGAAGTACCTTGAGTACA
Source organism: Pararcticibacter sp. (assembly GCA_031981225.1). Taxonomy (GTDB): domain Bacteria; phylum Bacteroidota; class Bacteroidia; order Sphingobacteriales; family Sphingobacteriaceae; genus Arcticibacter. The sequence goes on along the minus strand of DALYUO010000087.1, from coordinate 12,675 downwards.
GAATGACACATGCCGAACAGGAGGGGCCTTCTTCTGATCATCTTGTTCTGATGCGTGATCTGGCAGATGCTATAGAGAAGGGTATTTCACTTTTACCTCAGAAAACGCAGCAGGTTTTCCGGTTAAGCCGGTTTGATAATCACACGGTGAGAGAGATCGCACAACAGCTAGAAATATCTGAAAAGGCGGTAGAATATCACATTACACGCTCGCTTAAGACAATGCGATATTACCTGAAAGATTACCTTCTGTTCCTGATCCTTTTCTGGATCTTTTAAAAAAAGTATTTTTCTTTTAGGGGTGCAGGCCCTGTTCTTTACTTATAGATTAAACAACCATTTAATCTAATCATGAGCAGAGAAGCCTTTCATCAGCTATTGCAGCGCTATCTTGACGGAAACTGTACATCTGAAGAAAAGAAGATAGTAGAGCAATGGTATGGATTGCTTGATAAAAACGACCTGCCTGACATTCCGGAAGAAAGCTTTAATGAAATAGAACAGCGACTTTGGGATAAGGTAAAACCTGAATCCCAAATTGTAGAACGTCATGTGGGAAGAAAGGTGGTGAGATCAATGTGGACAAGGATATCCGTGGCTGCAGCCGTTGTTTTGGTGGCATTGGTAGCTGGTCTTTTTGCGGGTTACAAGAATGACGAACCAGAGTTTTTAACAGGGAACAGTTCATCGCACGTTGTCCGAAGGGTAAATCACACTAATCACAGAATAGCCGTTCTCCTGGAAGATGGCAGCAGGGTTGTGTTAAAGCCGAAAGCAGCTATATCCTATCCAAGATACTTTGGTTCTCAGAAGAGGGAGATCATTTTAAAAGGAGAGGCTTTCTTTGACGTAAGCAAGAATCCCGAAAGACCATTTCTCGTATTTAATGACGATGTTATTATTCGTGTTGTTGGTACAAGCTTTACGGTGAAACCTGGCAAAGGATCCAGGAAAACAGAAGTACTGGTAAGCAGCGGCAAGGTAATCGTAACGGAGAAACCAGAGAAGAAGAGCTTTGTTGGGCTATTTAACTTGCAGGATAAAGTGGAGTTGACCCCTAATCAAAAAGCCATGTTTAGCTCTTCTGATGGTGAGCTACAGGTTGGTCTGGTAGATAATCCCGTTCCACTGATATCGCTTGAGAACGGCAGTCGTCAATCAGCTAGTTTTATCTTTAACGAAACCCCCATCTCATCGGTTCTCGATGAACTCGAAGAAGTATACGGGGTAAAGATTATGACCCGCAATGATGCGATGAAGCATTGCACCTTCACCGGAGACCTCTCCGGACAAGATCTTTACAGTAAGCTTGAATTTATCTGTCAGTCAGTTAAGGCTTCTTATGAAATAAAGGGTGTAACAATATACATCGAAGGAAAAGGATGTAATTAATCAATTCGCAAACAATAAATTACTGGAATATGAAATAAGAGATACGAAAGAAGTAGGAAAAAAAACTGGCAATATGAGGGTATTGCCAGTTATAACCCATAAGGGTATTCTGTCCGCTAACCATTTTATTCACGTACAAAACTTTTAAAGTTATGAAAAAAAAGCGATTTGTTGCTTTAATAAAAACAGCAATGAGAGTGACTTTTACACAAATTTTTCTAGGTATTTTATTCACATGTGCTTCATACGCGAGCAATGTCACTGCTCAGGGTGTATTGAACAGGGAGATTTCTTTGTCAGTAGAGCAGGGCGATATAAAACAGGTGTTAAAGCAAATTCAAAACCAGGCAGACGTAAAATTCGTCTACAGCCCGTCGGCCATACGCGCAGATAGGAAAATTTCTATGAATGTGACATCAAAGCGTTTGGGGGAATTTCTTGATGAGGACCTAAGCGCTCTGTATATTAATTATAAAATTCTTGACGGTAAGATCTTACTGTTCAATAGAGAGAATGCTGAAAAAGCTGAGGGAGAATCAGCATTAAGGGTCAATGTTAACGGAACTGTCAGATCTTCCACTGGCGAGTCTTTACCCGGAGTAAGCGTCAGAATTAAAGGGTCTACAGGGGGCTCATCAACTGATGCAACCGGACGGTTTGTATTAAATGTTCCGGACCTGAATGCAACTCTCGTTTTTACATATATAGGTTTTACTACACAGGAAGTTCCTTTAAACGGTAGGACGACTGTTAGTGTTGTCCTTCAGGAATCTACAAGTAATCTTGAGGAAGTGATCGTTATTGGTTATCAGACTGTGAGGAAACGCGATGTGACCGGGGCGAATGTTACTGTAAGTACTGTAAATGCGGCCAGAGTTACAGGGAATTCCGTTGCTGAGTCTATACAGGGTTTGTCTCCAGGCGTGACCGTGAGAAATGGTGGAGCGCCCGGTCAGAATTCAACGATCGAGATCAGGGGAGTTGCCAGTTTTACGACCACAGCGCCTTTGTACGTAATAGATGGTATGATTGCAGACGCCAATTCAACTATT
>DALYUO010000087.1:0-10222 GCA_031981225.1 Pararcticibacter sp. | reverse complement strand
AACTCCAACGATGTAGAATCCATACAGGTATTGAAAGATGCTTCAGCTGCCGCTATCTACGGATCGAGAGCTGCTAACGGCGTGATTATAATAACCACAAAAAAAGGAAAGGAAGGGCCTGCAAGAATCAATCTTTCAGCCAGGTATGGTGTACAGCAAATACCCAAGCGCTGGGATGTGATGAACGCCCGCGAATATGCAGATTTAAAAAGCCAGGCATTCATTAATTCGAATATGCCTGTTCCTGCGAACATTTCTACAGGGTTCGATCCTTCTATTGATACTGACTGGCAGGATGAAACCATCCAGACGGGTGGTATGCAGGACTATAACCTTAGTGCATCAGGTGGAACACAAAACAGCAACTATTTAATTTCCGGGAGCTATTTTGATAATAAAGGAGTGGTTCGCGGTTATGATTTCAAAAGAGGAAGTCTCAGGATAAACACTGAGGCACAAAAGGGAAGATTAAAGATAGGAGAAAACCTTTTGTTAAGTTCCACTTTAAGTAAGTATCCGGTTGGCATTAATGCTTTCTATGATATGCCGCAGCTTTTGCCTATCATACCGGTCCAGAGTAGCGCATATATAACGGATGATAACCCATGGGGGTACGGTATCGGTACAGATGCTGCGACCACATATGCTATAAATCCGGTCGCTCTCAATAGCTTGAGAAAGGGAAAAGACACCTATTCAAAAGCAGTTGGGAATGCATACCTTGATTTTAAATTAACTAACTGGTTAAACTATCGCTTTAATACCGGCCTTGAAGTGAGCTTCGACGCAATAAATGAAGTGAGAAAACCTGGCGCCTGGGCGTATAAACAGCCCGCAGCTACAGAAAGTTATGTACAGGACACAAGGCGACGTTTTTTAAGTACCCTTTTCGAACACACCCTGAATTTTGAAAAGACTTTTTCAAAACATTCTTTAAATGGTGTCGTTGGTTTCTCCGAGCAAACGGTGAAAGTTGAGGATGTTGGTGCAAGAAGATTAGGGCTTTCACAGTATGAGGGGAATTACCTTACGACTATAAGATCAGCCGGGGGAGCGCAGACAAATTCCGGAGAAATTTCTAACTGGTATAAAACAAGGGGAATATTAGGGCGCGTAAATTATTCCTATGATGATAAGTATCTGTTTACTTTCTCGAATCGCTATGATATGGATTCCCGCTTCGCGGAAGACTACCGGAATGCGTATTTCCCCTCGGTAGGACTGGGCTGGAGGATTAGTAAAGAGGACTTCTTTAAAGTGAACTGGATATCGGATCTGAAGCTCCGCGCTTCTTACGGTAAATTAGGTATAGTTACTATAGGATCATATCAATACCTTTCCTATCTGAATCAGGGTCCAGTTGCTATTTTCGGGCCGGGACAAACGCCTAATAACGGCGCCACACAAGCAAGGCTCTCTAATGCAGATCTTACCTGGGAGGATAGGATAAGCAGGAATGTCGGGTTAGACGCAACACTTCTGAATGGCAGTGTCACAGCAACTCTTGATGTATACAATACTTATTCAAAAAATGCCCTGCTTTATATTGATCTTCCCCGGTATCTGGGAAATTTACAGGGAAATCCCCCTGTGAACGCAGCATCTATTCGTAATAAAGGAGTGGAGGCAGCAATAACCTACCGGAACAATAAAAGTGATTTTAAATGGGATGTGTCCGGCAATTTTACAACGATTAAGAATGTTGTGGAGAGTGTTGGCAACCAAAGTGCTCAGAAAAACTATATTCAGGCCAATAATGCCCGTACGCAGGTGGGCAGGTCAGTTGGTGAGTGGTTTCTCATTCAAGCGGATGGTTTGTTTCAGAACCAGGCTGAAATAAACAATTATAAAAACTCTCAAGGCCAGATAATTCAGCCGAATGCAAAACCAGGCGATGTACGATACAAGGATTTGAACGATGATGGGAAAATTGACGACGAGGACCGAGCTTTTGATGGCTCACCCTGGCCAACGTTACAAACAGGTTTGCAGTTCAATGCCTCTTATAAGCGATTTAATCTAAACTTACAGCTAGTGGGTATATTTGGTTATAAGGTGTTTAACGATGTTAGAAGGATTTTGGATAGTTATGAAAATACTAATTTTCGGAGTGATATCAATCCATGGACACCTGACAATACTAATACATCAGACCCTCGGATAGGAACAGATGTTAATGATGTGGGATTGTCTATCAATCGTTTGACAAGGACCAACAGATGGTTAGAAAATGCCTCTTACCTGCGTCTAAGAAATCTTGAATTTGGCTATAATATACCTTCCGGCTTATTGAAACAGGTAAGTGTCAGCAATGCGAGAATTTATGTCAGCGGTCAAAACTTACTTACGTTCACGAAATATAAAGGACTGGATCCTGATGTAGTAGGCAATGGTATTCAAGAGCGTGGACAGGACAATGGAAACTGGCCTTCCAGTCGAATTATCTCATTTGGTTTTCAATGTGATTTTTAATCTATACAAAAATGATTATGAAAAAAGTATTGATGACGCTATTTGTAACATGTAACTTGTTGATAAGTAGCTGTGTTAAAGATTTAACAATAGATAATCCAAACGAATTTTCCATGGAGGTTTTTTGGAAAACAGAAACCGATGCGGTGAAAGGAGTGAACGCAATTTATAGTACTTTACACAGAGGACCTATGTCGAGGTGGTTGTTCTTCATTACAATCATCAGGTCTGACGAAGGTTACAGCACCAGCCCTGATCCTGACTTAAGGAACAACTTTGACCGGTTTATTATAACTGATACGAATTACGGTAATATAGCTGACGTTTGGTTGGATATGTACATCGGGATATTCAGGGCGAACCAGGTGCTGGACAATGTGCCTGCTATTCAGATGGATGAGAACAAGAAGCAGAGACTTCTGGGAGAGGCTAAATTCCTTAGAGGGATGTTTTATTATCATCTTGCCAGCATATGGGGAAGAGTTCCGCTGCAGTTAAAAACGTCTTCACCACTTGATGCTCCAACTCTTGCGTCTCTGGAAGAGGTATGGGGGCAGGTGGAAAGTGACCTTACAGATGCTGCCGCTAAACTTCCAACAGTATATTCAAGTCCCGAAGATCTCGGCAGGGCAACCAAGGGCGCTGCTTATGCACTACTCGCAAAAGCACAGATGCAACAACAGAAATATACTGAAGCATTGCAACCACTTCAATGGCTCGTAGAGGGTGAAGGTAAAGCTATTTACGATCTCATGCCAAATTTCAGAGATAACTTCCTTATTACTTCTGAAAATAACAGAGAATCCGTTTTTGAGTGGCAGTTTGCTGAAAACCTTGCCGATAATCATGATGATGATACAGACCCAAGGACTGGAAATCTCAACTATGGATCTTCACTTCCTCAGTTCTTTTCTCCGGTAGGCTGGTCGGACGGGGAAGCACGCCGGTGGCCTGTGAACGATTTTTTACAGGAACAGACCACCACCGGTGCAAGAGACCCACGTTTAGCCGCTACCTATTTGTATAATTACACGGATGAAAGAGGCCCTAATTTTTCAATGATCTATGGCCAGACGTTTGCAAACCGTTTTGGTGCAACAAATGAAAGAATCTGGTTCAGGAAATTTTTAAATGACCACTGGAAAAATGAAGAGGGTTATCGTTCTCCTAATAACTACCGTTTCATTCGCTATGCCGATGTGCTTTTGATGTATGCTGAATGCCTTAACGCCACCAATCGTACTGTTGATGCATACCAGTATGTCGACAGAGTAAGACAAAGGGCAGGTCTAGCCCGTTTAACTACTGTGAAGCCAGGTATGAATAAAGATCAGTTTTTGCAGCAAATTAAGCATGAACGGATAACAGAATTAACGGGAGAAGGACATCGCTGGAACGACCTTGCAAGATGGGGAGAGTTAGGCCCTCAGCTATCAACTAGGGATGAAGGTTTCGCTAATTTTGTTAAAGGAAGACACGAGTACCTTGCAATCCCTCAAATAGACAGGGATATTAATCCAAATCTATAATAAACAACAAACAGGATATAGTAGTGTACTGCTGTATCCTGTTTGTTTATCCGGATGCACGCATGTACTGATGGTCTGAAAGAAACGAATGAGTCCATCTTGTGCACCTAATACAGCAACCATAATTATGAAATGGAAATTAAAACTTTGGGGGGTAATATTTTTAGTGCCCCTGTTGTGGACCGGGTGTAAAAAGGACAAAAGCAGTCCTGTAGACCCCGCACCTGAGCCTCAGGAAAACTACCATGCCGACGACTTGCCTGTAACCGATAACACATCTCCTTCTTTAACAATAACCTGGAGCAGTACAGCAAGAAAGCTTTCTCATGATATCTACAGCGCTGAATATGGTCGTGTAAAGAAACTGGGAGGTGACACGTTATTGTTATTATACCACTGTGGCATACAAGGTAACGAATGGGACAATATAGCTATAAGGAAAAGTTTCGACGCAGGACAAACATGGACGGCTGCCGAGATCATCGTTCCGGATAATGACCCCGGATACTGGGGTTTTGCTAATCCCCAACTGCTCGCTCTTAAAAATGGCTGGCTGATGCTTGCCTATACCGGTCGCGGCAAGCCGGATGATAATGCCCACGACAATATCCAGATCCGCATAAGCAAAGACCGCGGCAAGACATGGGGAAACCCTGTTATTGCCGCCAGAGGTCGTTCATGGGAACCTGCTATGATCCAGTTCGAAAATGGTGAAATAGAGCTTTTTTATTCGAGCGAAGCAGCATGGTGGCCGGGATCCAACCCTCAGCAGGAAATACTAATGGTTAGTTCGACGGATAATGGAACCTCGTGGAAAAGTCCTGTCCGAGTGGCTTATACCAGTGGGATGCGTGACGGAATGGCAACGCCGCTGCTGTTAAAGGATAATAAAGGGATAGTTTTTCCAATAGAGTCGGTGAATAATTCGAAATCGCCCTACATCGTTTGGTCGTCTCTGGATGCTAAATGGAACTACAAAAGTTATGGAACACTGGAAAACGGAAGGAGATGGCTGGCTACAACACAGAACATATGGGGAGGTGCTCCATATATTATACAGCTTCCTTCAGGAGAAACTATTCTGTCCGTACAGGATGCAGGTGGAAGAGCTATAGGGTCCGACTGGAAGAAGAATACCATGTTGGTTCTTGTAGGAAATAGTGTAGCAAAGAACTTTTCTCATATATCATACCCCTGGCCAAATCTACCAACAAACGAAGGTGCTTATTATAGTTCCACATTTCTAAAAAATAATAATACCCTTGTAATGGTAACGACAAGAAATTTTGCCGACGGCCATAGTGAGATTTTTTGGAAGGAGGGTGTAATCTCGAGATAAGCGTTGAAAAAAATCGAACTTTTATACGAAAAACCATCTATAAATAAATAAATCTTGCTAAGCTTGTGCCGAAAATTATATGCAAAAGCTTTTCTTTAGAATACTGTTTATAGTTTCTGCGTTTGCTCCGTTTTCCGACAGCGGCGCGCAGACCCCCGAGTTAAAAACTTTCACTAATCCGATACTCCCTTCGGGAGCTGATCCGTTTAGTTTCTACAAAGACGGGTATTACTATTATATGCACACATCAGGAAGCAGGTTAGTGCTCCGGAAGACTAAGAGCATAGCTGAACTGGCAACAGCCGAAAAGAAAACAATTTTTGAGCCGGAACCTGGCAAACCATGGTCAAAGGAGCTTTGGGCCCCCGAAATACATTACATTAAGGGAAAGTGGTATGTGTATTTTGCGGCCGACGACGGAGATAATAGAAATCACCGGATGTTCGTCCTGCAGAACTCATCAGAAGATCCGATGAAAGGAGAATGGGTCTTTAAAGGGAAGGTAGCCGACTCTTCTGATAAATGGGCTATTGATGGTTCTATCCTCGATTACCGCGGTAAATTGTATATGGTATGGGCAGGCTGGGAGAAAGATGTGAATGGGCAACAGGATATTTATATCGCAAGAATGAAAAATCCCATGAAGATTAAGGGAAAAAGGGTGCGTATTTCCAGCCCTGTTTACGAATGGGAGAGGAACGGTAATCTGCCGGGTGAGGTATCCCATGTAAGTGTAAACGAAGGCCCCCAACCTTTAATGAATAAAGATAAACTGTTTTTGATATATTCTGCCAGCGGCTGCTGGACCGACTTTTACGCTCTTGGTATGCTTACGTTTACGGGGCGTAAAAATCTTCTGGATTCGGCGGCATGGATAAAAAGCCCGAATCCGGTATTTCAGCAGTCACCTGAGAATGCGGTATATGGTCCGGGTCATAATTCCTTCTTTAAGTCTCCTGATGGAACGGAGGACTGGATCCTCTATCATGCAAATCCACGGCCGGGAGACGGATGCGGTGGAAATCGTTCGCCCCGGGCACAGAAATTCACGTGGAAGGCAGACGGATCTCCTGATTTTGGAGTGCCTGTTAAAACAGGGGTGCTTTTACCGGTTCCTTCTGATAAGCGCGAATTAAAAAACTGAAATTATCAGCAGAGAATTAATTAAAAAGTTAAATTTGAGACCAATAATCATATTTGATGGTTTATACGGTCAAATATGCCGGTTAAATTACTTCATAAAAAACAATTATAAGCATCAATGAAAATTCAGCTAAAAACCCCATGGCTTTATGCCGCCTGTTTACTTGCCCTGACTGCATGTAATAATTCATCAAAACAACAAAAAACTAGTAATATGACCGACTCACAAACTGCTGCAATCCCGTCAAAGGAAGCGTTTCAGAAAACAATTGACGGTAAAAAGACCGATCTGTTTATATTGAAAAATAATAGTAATGCAAAAGTTGCCATAACAAATTATGGAGGACGTGTAGTTAGTTTATTGGTTCCCGATAAGAATGGAAAGGTTGTCAATATCGTCAATGGGTTTGATAATGTTGAAGACTATACAAAAGGAGGCGATACTTATTTCGGCGCATTGATTGGAAGGTACGGCAACCGCATCGCAAAGGGTAAGTTTAGCCTGGACGGGAAAGAATACACGCTCGCAACTAATAATGCACCGAATGCACTTCACGGCGGTCCAAAAGGTTTTTCGAGGGTGATATGGGATGCAAAGCAACTCTCTGATAACCAGCTTGAGCTGACCTACCACGCTAAGGACGGCGAAGAGGGCTATCCCGGAAACCTTCATGTTAAGGTTACATATACCCTGACCGGAAGCAATGACCTGGAGATTGACTATGAAGCGACAACTGACAAGAAAACAGTTCTCAACCTTACTAATCACTCATACTTCAATCTTAACGGTGAAGGGAGCGGTACCATTAACAATCATTTAATGCAGATTTTCGCTGATCGTTATACTCCTGTAGATTCAACGTTGATCCCTACTGGTAAACTTGAATCAGTTGATGGAACGCCCTTTGATTTCAGGAATCCTACAGCCATTGGTGCCAGGGTTGATCAGGAGAACACACAGCTGAAATATGGCAAAGGATACGACCATAATTTCGTAATAGCTGACAAGAAATCTTCTGTATTGAAGAGAGCAGCTACTGTTGTTGGCGACAAATCAGGTATCGTAATGGACGTTCTGACAAAGGAACCTGGCATTCAGTTCTACGGCGGAAACTTCCTTGATGGTTCTCATACGCTGAAGAATGGTACGAAGGATGAACACAGGACTGCTTTCTGTCTTGAGACCCAGCACTTCCCTGATTCTCCAAATCAGCCGTCGTTCCCCTCTACCGTTTTAAATCCCGGAGAGACTTACAAAACTACTACGGTTTACAAATTTTCTGCGAAATAATCCGGAAGCCCCCGTCTTTGAAAACGGGGGCTTCTCTTTTTCTATCACCTAACCTTTCTGCTTTCGTTTTTTATTAGCCTCATATCATTAAATGCCGTGACTCAATTTTCCCATCTCAAGACTCAGTTCTCAACGAGAAATTTTTTATCCTTTTTTTTCATCGTTATCTTTTCTTTGAATATAAAGGCACAACAACTGGTACTTCCGGGTGACAATCCCGATCCTTCGGTTGTTAAGATAGGAGATACGTACTGGGCGAGTGCTACTACGTCAAACTGGCTTCCCGCGTATCCTCTGTTAAAATCAAAGGATCTGGTTAACTGGAAGATGGAAGGAAGCATTTTTAATAAACTGCCTGAATGGGCCGACTATTATTTCTGGGCTCCTGAAGTTACCTATGATAAGGGCAGGATATATGTGTATTATACGGCTCACAAGAAAAATGGTAACTTATGCGTGGCAGTGGCGAGTGCCGATAAGCCTGAGGGGCCGTATCGTGATCACGGACCTTTAATCTGTCAGGAAGTCGGTTCTATCGACGCCTTCCCCATGCGGGATGAGAATGGTAAGCTTCATATTATTTGGAAATAGGACGGAAATAGTGTAGGCAAACCTACCCCTATCTGGATCAGTGAAATGAATGAAGAACGCACCGCTCTCATTGGTGAGAAAAAAGAATTGTTCAGAAATGAGCAACCCTGGGAAGCGAATCTGGTAGAAGGCGTTTCAATGATCAAACACGGTGACTATTTTTATGCATTTTATGCTGCTGCCGGTTGCTGCGGACCGGGCTGTACCTATGTAAGTGGTGTCGCCAGATCAAAGAGCCTTTTTGGCCCCTGGGAGAAATACAATAAAAACCCCATTCTGGTCAGCAATGAAAGATGGAAATGTCCCGGACATGGGACCCCTGTAGAGAAGGGTGGAAAGTTTTATTTCTTATATCATGGCTACGATGCTAAAAGTGGGGCCTTTGCAGGAAGACAGGGACTGCTTCAGGAATTTACTTTTACCTCCGACGGCTGGATCCAATTTATGGATACCGCCTCAGATAAGTCGGCAATAGTACCCCTGAGCATATCTGACGAGTTCAAGGGAAGAGGTCTTTCAGAACTATGGCAGTGGAGTGTGTTTCAGAATTTGAATTATAAATTAACGAAAGGCAGCCTGGAACTCTCTGCGTTGCCGGTCGTATCCGGAGCTTACATCGGACAGAAGACATACACAGCAGACTATACAGCAGATGCTGTCGTTTCTGCTGCAAAATCGACCGCTGAATCTGGGATTGCCGCTATAGGCGATGACAATAATATCGTGACTATGTCAGTAGCTGGCGATACGCTCCGCCTGTCTGTGATCAAGGGCGGCAACGCGGTATTCATGATGGAAAAAACCGTAAAGACCGGAGATAAGCTACATCTTAGGATGCAGGTAAAGAATGGTAAAGATATTACGTTCCTTTATAGTACTACGGGCAAAGACTTTAAAGTATTTAATGACGAGGTCATAGATGCAACTTTTCTGCCACCATGGGACAGAGCAATTCGCGCCGGCTTGGTTTCCAAAGGTACCACAGATAAAAAAGCAGTAATTGAAAGCTTTTCACTTAAGAGCGTTGCTGAATAAGGCTTTCGCATTTCAAAGGCTGAGCTTGTTTGATCAGTTTAACAACAAACAATCCAGTAAGTAATTGGTAGCTTCCAAAAAGCTAACTGCCGACAGTCAATAGCTAATCTAACAGCCGAAAGGCTGTTAGATTACATCCCAGGTAGCTTAATTCCGGCTCTCTTAAGGTCGTTGATCAACTTCTCCTGAAAGTCAAGTTTTGCGTCGATGAAGTGATGTGCATCCACCCAAACATTAACCATCATCTTATATCCATCGGTTTCCAGGGCGGAAACTCCAATACGTGGTGCAGGGGTATGTAAAACATTCCCGGAACTTTGTGCTGATTCTTCAAGAATGGCTTTCACGGTCTGCATGTCAAAACCGTAATTGAATTTGAGCTCGATATCCATTCTCCTTTTACCCTGGCGGCTCACGTTAATAATAATCTCATTGGAGAGTTTACTATTAGGAATGATAACCGTTTTGTTTTCGAATGTAGTAACAACGGTATAGAATATCTGGATGGAGGATACTATTCCTTCCTGCCCCTGGGCTATAATATTATCTCCCGCCTTAAAAGGCTTCAGTACGAGTATCAGTACGCCGCTCGCGAAGTTTTGGAGAGTGCCTGACAGGGCTAAGCCAGCCGCCACACTGAATGCTCCGATAACAGTGGTGAGTATGGTCAGCTGTATTCCAAGCGTCTGCATTACGATCAGAAGCAGCATAACCTGCAATGAAATAATAATCAGGCTTTGGATAAAAGGCTGCAAAGAGGGATCAAATTATAATGGACCCCAATACTAGGACAAGCGGTTAAAAATAAAAATAACACGTAAC
>DALYUO010000086.1:15493-18913 GCA_031981225.1 Pararcticibacter sp. | reverse complement strand
TCCTGAAGCGCGGCTGGCACTTCCTCCGCGTGAGATCAGGGTTCGGTATAATGGGCAGGGCAATACCTTGAGCCTGGAGCTTAACAATGATTCGCTGGGGCAGGTAGCACGGAAGATTACACAGCTGAGTCAGAAGAACCTCGTTGTTCCGGTGCCGCTGCTTAATAAAACGGTAACCGCTTTTTTCGCTGATGCGCCCTTTGATGTTGCTCTTGAGAAGCTGGCCTATGCCAATAGTCTGAAGCTGACAAAAACAGCCGACAACGTTTATATTTTCGAAGGGCTGGGAGAAAATGAAGAACTCTTTATTAATGGTGAAAAGCAGACAGACGTACGCCGGAACCTGAGGCCCTCTCAGGGCGGGGGGGCAGGAGGCGGAGCTTTTGCCATCTATGGGAAAAGCTCGGCAGCTGGAAAATTGCTGAGTGTGGATGCTTCCAATGCCTCTATTATCGACCTTGTGAAATCTGCATCAGCAGAAGCCGGGATTAACTATTTTATCTATTCGGATATCCGGGGAAACATTACCACCAAAGTGAAAGACATCACTTTTAATGGTTTTCTAAGCTCCATGTTCCAGGGGACGGAGTATACCTTCCGGGAGGAAAACGGGGTTTACCTGATTGGAGAACGGCGCCTGGAGGGGCTCCGCACAAATAAGGTGATCCAGCTGCAATACCGCTCGGTGGATACGGTACAGGCAATGATCCCAACAGAATGGCGCAAAGGGGTGGAGATAAAAGAGTTCAGGGAACAGAATACGCTGCTTTTATCAGGTTCGTCGCCGCAGATCACGGAGATTGAGAATTATATCAAACAAATAGACCGGCTGGTGCCGATGGTGCTGATCGAGGTGATCCTGATGGATGTTCGCAAAGGGAAAACGGTAAGTACGGGGATTAAGGCGGCGGTTTCTGACAGCGTACCTAAAAGCGGAGGTACTATCTTCCCGGGTATAGATTATACATTCGGAGCGAAATCAATCAACGATTTCCTTTCGCGTTTAGGGAAGAATAACTCCATTAACCTGGGCCGCGTTACTCCTAACTTTTATCTGAAATTAAGCGCTCTCGAAGCAAATAATAATGCCGAAGTAAGGCAGGTTCCGAAGCTTTCTACCTTGAATGGGCATACGGCCAAGCTTAGTATTGGCAGTACGCGTTACTACAGTACTAAAACGCAGAATGTGTTGGGTTCTTTTACACCTCAGACGGTGGTAACGGAACAGTTTACCCCCGTTAAGGCCGATTTAAGCATCGATATCCGTCCGATCGTTTCGGGTGATGACCAGGTAACATTGAATATCAGCGTGGATATATCCGACTTTATTGGCAATCCGCCCCTGAATGCTCCGCCGCCGACTTCCACCAGTAAGTTCGAATCGATCATCAGGGCGCGAAATGAAGATATGATCGTACTAGGGGGACTGGAACGTACGGAGAACAGTGATTCGGGGTCGGGAGTGCCCTTTCTTTCCCGGATACCGGTATTGAAATGGTTTTTCAGTAGTCGCGAGAAGACAACGAGTAAGGTAGTGACGGTGGTGTTTATCAAGCCGACGATAAGTTACTAGGGACTAGTATCAAGTGGCTAGTATCAAGTAGCTAGTATCAAGTATCAAGACGAGGGTACTAAGTATCTGGTAGCAAGTATCAAGACGAGAGTAGTTGCAAAACTATAATAGTAATTTAATAAAAGAGCTGACGGCTGATAGCCGAAAGCTAATTTCTCTAACAATAAAAAAAAGCTGATGGCTGAAAGCTGACAGCTGATATCTCTAAACGGCTGATTTCTCTAGTATGATTTTCGATAAATATCAATGGCTTAATTCCTGCACGGGCGTGGAACTTCACTAGTTTCCCGATGGCTCTTATGCCTGCAGAACCTGTTCGGTTTCGCTTGCGGGGAATTTGCTGAACATTGATAGCAAATCGGAGTATTCCGGCGATCTTGCTTCGCTGTTGAAGAAGCTTCCTAAAGATAAACCTGTTGCCCTGAGCCTTACAGGGAAAGGAGTGCTGATCCGAAAAACGGCGAAGATAGATGAGATCGGAAGAGACCAGCTGAACGAGGTGTTCCCGAATCTGCAGGCGGACCAGTTTTATGTACAGAACTTTGTGAGCGGCGACTTGTCCTTTGTGGCCATTATCCGCAGGGACGTAAGCGACCAGGTTCTCGCAGCCTTTGCAGGGGAAGGGTTGAATGTATTGTTGCTTGCTGCCGGTCCGTTTGCTGCATCCGCTGTTTTGAGGCAGCTGAATACCTATGGGGATGAGCTGTGTTTCGGCGGGCACTGCGTACAATATAGCAAAGAGTGGGACTGGACAGAATACCGCTTTGAACCCGGAAAGAAATCAGAATTTCCTTTGAAAGTTGGCATAGAAGCGCTGCCCGGGCAGTTTCTTATTGCCTATGCTTCAGCCTTTCAGCTGGCCCTATATCCCCGGTTGCCGGCGGTTTCGCTGCCCGCGCCCGGGATTGAACATAACCTTGAAGAGTTTGAGCAGAAACAGCGGTTTAACTTCAGGGCAGTGGTTGTTCTCTCCGGCTTTTTCGTACTTCTCTTACTCAACTTTCTGCTCTTCAGCTATTTTAATTCGGCAAACGAGACACTGCTGTCGCAGGTAAGCCAAACTTCTGCCAGCCTGGAGAACCTGCAGCATACTGAAAAGGAGATCGCATCGAATGAAAAGTTACTCCAGGAATTAGGGTGGAACAAGGGGATCCGCTTATCCTATCTCGCTGACCAGTTGGGACAAACGCTTCCATCTTCCCTGAGACTAAAGGAATTAGGGATCAATCCCCTGAATGTTACCGATACAGGCCGGCAGAGGAAGGAGATTTACGATACCGGAAAAATAAAGATCAGGGGAGAAGCTTCCGACCCTGCAGCCTTAAATAACTGGATCTACATCCTGAAAGAGAAGGACTGGGCAAAGCAGGTGAACTTAGACAGTTTCTCACCTTCGGGGGACGACAATACACAGGAATTTACAATAACGATTAACTACTAAACCGATGCTGAAAAACCTGGACTACCGCATTAAGAACCGCCTGCTGCTGGCAGGGGCCTTGTTACTGCTTATCCTTTCCTGGCCTGTTGCATTACGCAAAACCTCGGATGCCATAGCCCTGAACCGTCAGCTCAGCCTTAAGAATGAAGATAAAACCAACCTTTCGTACAATCCGGCATACCTGAACCAAAAAGGGCGGGTGCTGGAGCAACTGGTGTCCCGCTATACCCTTGATTCCGCCGGATGGAAAAATGAGCTCTGGCTGAAAGCTTCGGGCGCTGCTTCCGCTAAGGGGATTTCCGTTTCGTATACACCGGAACTCCTGAAAGCGCTTGCCGATACAGTCAGTACGAACATCCTCCGGCAAAGTATCTCTTTTGGAGGCGACTACCGCAAACTGGTAGCC
>DALYUO010000086.1:13116-15483 GCA_031981225.1 Pararcticibacter sp. | reverse complement strand
GGTAGCCTTGCTCGATACATTGGAAAAGATGGAAGGGGTAGGCTTTGTAAGCTCGGCAAAGTTTGAACGTGAGAAAAATATGAATGCAGAAGGAGGGGATAAGCTGCATTTGAAGGTGGTATTCGGAGGGGGGAGGAAATAATGAATTGAAATTAATAACAATAAACGATTTAATACCAATTAATCTTGAACCCTATGTTTTTACAACTTTTTAACCGCTTGGAACGCATTGATTATCTTATCCGTTCCAAATCTACAGGAACGCCTGACGAACTTGCTAGACGTTTAGAAATCTCTGAAAGGACTCTTTATCTTTTTATTCATGAAATGCGTTCGATGGGAGCTCCTATTGGATACTCAAAGACGAGCAGATCTTATTACTACCTAAAAAAAGGGAAATTCGGGTTTGGCTTCATGGAAGAATAGCGTCGCTTTGATTTAGCCTCTGCTTCCTTTATTGATTTAAAAAAAGTTAAAAATATTTTCACACTGCAGTGTGGTTGCAGTGTGGGGCTGTAAGTTAGCGGTGTGACAAGAAAGTTGATGCCGCAATATATGCATCCTATATTGAAATGTATTAGTTATTGATTTAATAGGGTGACTGTTATCTGTTGTGAATAATTAGAATCAAAGAAATGTTTTTACAGTAATTCGTATTATATGAGAAAAGAATTAACTCTTGTTTTTCTGAATGTTTTATTGACCTGTGTTTGTAAAATTTGTAATGCGCAATCAACTATACAGGAAACAGAAAAGAGATTTACTCCTTCGCCGGTAGTCGCTAATATAGGACTTTTTGGAGGTTCTGTTGATTTAAAGAAATCGTCAGGAGCGATCAACACATCTATTCCTTTATTTAAAGTCAATCAAGGCGACATTTCTTATAGTCCAGCTCTTGAATACTATTCATCCGGAATACTGGTAAATGATTGGGGCGGTAGGTTAGGCATGAGCTGGACCGATAAATTTACATGTGTAATCTCTCGCACAGTTCACTCTATACCTGACGAAGGAGCAACTGCAAGAATAGACTTACCACCTTCCGAGATGGAACAAATAACTAATGAAAATCTGTCTAGGGTAAGCATGTTAGCCCTTCCTGCAACAATGCAAGGAGCCGACGCTGAATATGATATTTATACATATAATATCTTTGGGGAGGTTGGTAGTTTTATTATAAAAGAAAGCGGGGTTGTTTTGCTAAATCATGACAAACCGATTAATATAGAGATAGTTGAGTCTTATCCATTGAGTTTTTGCGTTACAGCCGTTGATGGAATGAAATACTATTTTGGTTTAAATGGTGAGGTGGAAGTAACGAGTTACGATGGCGAGAATTCCTGCGACTATAATGCGCCTATGTTGAAAAGTATTCCCACTGCGTGGTTTCTATCAAAAATAGTTTCTCCCTTAAAGGAAGTTGTTCTGTTTGATTATTCTTACACAAAATCGTTCTATATATATGATGAGAAGGAGACAAATAACGTTCACTTTGCCTACGACTGGGAGAGAGGATGTATTAATGAAGATGAAGATGAGCAAGAGCATACATTCTGTATGAGAAGGAAAACATCAGAGACTCCTTTACTAGAGTCAATATCGGCGGAGAACTTCGAAATATCCTTTCAATATATTAATCGAAGTGATTTTCCAGGCGGGGGAGATAAACTACTGAAAGATGTGATAGTCCGAAACTCAATTCATGAAATAATCAATCAAGTTAGCTTCGTTTATGATCATACAGTTTCTACAAGAGTGTTAGAACAGAAAATTCAGATGGAATTAGCCGGACAGACTGACGACATGGAGGCGATTCGGCATAGATATTTTTTGTCCAGTATCCAAATAGGATATCCTGCAGCACAGACCTATAGTTTTGAGTACTATAGTCCAGAGTTATTGCCACATCGTTTTTCGTTTAGTCAAGATATATTAGGTTTCTATAATGGTAAGAGTAATAATGGCTTGATACCGGCAGACAAAGTTCAGGCTTATATTGGAGTAAGTAACCGGGATTGGACTCTTCCTATAAATACAGGCGACAGGTCCTGTGATACCGTTGCAAAATACGGTCTGTTAAAGAAGATTATTTACCCCACCAAAGGATATGATTTGATTCATTATGAGTTGAATACCAAAATGGTAACGGAAAGTTCTATTAAAGATACTATTATTAGGGAGGAAGTTGAACGAGACGAAAATGTTAAAGACTGGACTTACTACCCCGAGCTTTTTTATCTTCCTCCTATAGCAATTAATAATAATACATATCGAGTGGGATTATCACTAAATGTTGATTACGACGGAGTACCTATTCCCAATGATGGTGAATATGATTTATATCGCGTAGAATTTGCGGTATATAAT
>DALYUO010000086.1:10446-13106 GCA_031981225.1 Pararcticibacter sp. | reverse complement strand
TATAGTTCCCATACCAGATGCGGACTCCGATGGCTATGTGACCCGCTATATATTTCAGTACTACTCACAACCGTTATATTTGCCAGGAGGTAAGGAATATCAACTGATATTCAAGGTTTATAATTATAATACATATTTTACATATAAGGTTGATTATAAGTGTGGTTATCAGACTTATAATGTTGAAAGGCCCTATTATGGTAATAGAGTTAGTAAAATCGAAACTGTTTCGTCCCAGAACGTTAAGCAAACGAGAAGGTTTGATTATCGGTTATTTACGAAAAATGGTGGAGTTTTAAATTATAGCAATGTTCCTTCCATCGAAATTCCAAATGATGTCAATGGTTATGTTCGTAAGGTTACTATTGTAGACCCAGATCTTAATCCACCTTACTGCTATCTAACAGTTTCTAGAAGATGGTACCTTTTTAGTTCTGATAATAACTATCACAAAGAGGTTTATAACGGAATGGCTTATTCCTACAGTTGTGTCACTGAATATTTTAATGAAAATAAAACGTCGTTCATCGCAAGCCAGTTTCAAGTTGCATCTAATGAAAGTGGAGGAGTCCTAATAGGCGATTATACAGCTTCTGTACCATTAAGCAATTTGGGATGGAATAATGGTTTGGAAGTTAAACGATTTTATGGGGCGGTCGAAGCTGGTGTTTTTTTGATAAAAAAGGAAATGAGCTGGGACTATTCTGTTGGTTCTTCTTCAATTACGCATAACTATGTTGTTATTACTTACAATCACAATCTTCCTTCTTCGGGAGACCCCCATATTGCCTTTAGGTCATATCAAGTTATTCATGCTCCTCAATACAGTTTTTGGTATAAATTGAATTACATGGAGGAGAAGAACTACGGGAGTGGCGGGATCGTAACAATGAAGACGAATTATAATTATAATACCAACAATAAATTATTGCAGACTGAAAGTTTTGTAAATAGTGAAAAGAAAACACGGACAATTCAATATTTGCGACCACACGATATGGTTGAGAACGGGAATGATCCTACGGGGGTCTACAGTAGGATGAAGTCGGCTTATATGATTGCGCCTATAATTGAACAGTCCACTTTGCTGGATGGCCAAACTATAGAAGCTGTAAGGAGAAACTACAATGAACCTTATACTGGCCTATATCTACCAAGTTCAGTTGAATCGTGGACTAATGATATCAGAGAAAAGAAATTAACGGAGTATAAGTATAATGACCGGGGAAATATTGTCGAGATAAGAAATTCAAATGGTCCTGCTACGAGCTTTATTTGGAGTTACGGTGGGCAACATCCGTTTGCAATGCTGAAAAACGCTAATTATGTAGATGTTGAACGTCTAATCGGGGTGAACACGCTTACTCTATTTAGAGATAATTTGTATCCCACTCAGTCAGCCCTAAACAACATTGTAGGTCGGCTACGAGCCAGTAGTATTTTCAAAGATTCAGAAATAACTTCTTACTCGTTTAAGCCCCACGCTGGTATTGCAACCCTAATTGATGCTAAAGGAGAAGAGACTTCTTATGATTACGATCAGTTTCTGCGACTGAAGAATATTAAAGACCATAATAGTAAAATTGTTAAGAAATACGAATACCACTATAAATAGCATTAGACGATAAGTCATACAGCATAACGTTTTGTGGAATAGGCCGGATGACAAAAATATAATAACTATCCTTGTAATGATTGTCTATAAACTTAAGAGTATTATACCATGAAGTTGTTTTTATTAATCCTTATTGCCGTTAGCGCAAGCATTCTTTTCAATGTAAGTTCATCATCTGCCCAGTCCCGTGCGGACAGTATAAGAGTAAACCGGCGGATACTCAGTGCCAAAGAACAAGAGAGGCAGCAACTAGGCTTTTACAGGCGCTCGCTAAAGGTCGATTCATCAAAAGCAGCAGCGGTGATGAAGATACAGGCTGAGTATAAGGCCGGGATGAAGGTATTGGAGGCCGACAAGAGCGTGGATATGGAAATGCGCCGGGCACGGATCAAAGCCCTGATGGATGAGCGGAACCGGAAGCTGAGACCGCTGCTTTCAGCAGATCAGCGATCAAAAATCATTCCGCCGGGGGAAGGGGAAGCGATACAAACCACTCCGAAAGATTAAACGGGCACTTATCCTAATACGCTTTTATGAAGCCACCTATCCAGAAACCGATGCTGTCCCTCAGGGGGATGCTTCCGGCCTTATTGACGCTGGTGATCCTTTTTGCAGCAGGCAATAGCTACTGCCAGGACGGGACCCATATGTACGATGCCATCAATGCGGGGGCGTTAAGCCCCTGTGGGGGCATGTTTACCGACTCGCGGAACAATAACTATACAAACGGGATCTATTATTCCGATAACTATAACGAGTATAACAACTCCGGCCACCCCCACGGACAGTCCGGTCCTGACGTGTGGTATACCTTTTCTGTTTCTGACTATACGGACGTGCATATTTCTCTTTGCGGGAGCAGCTTTGATACCTATGTTCACGTGCTGAATGAAAACGGGGAATGGGTGAACAGCAATGACGATTCGGACTGCGGCAGACCTTCAAAACTGGACGTTCCAGGTCTCAGTCCCGGGGTGTATTATGTGGTGGTGGAGGGCTATGGCGGCAGCACCGGCGACTATGTTCTCGAACTCAGCAGCACCAT